>JBFGFG010000134.1:0-7090 GCA_041579655.1 Nitriliruptoraceae bacterium | reverse complement strand
TGCGCGGGGTCGGTGTTCTGGACCTTGGGGAAGCGCACGAGGCCGTCGAGCAGCCCGCGGACCGCCCGCTCGTCGAGCACCGTGCGGACGCCGGCGTCCCTGCAGATCGCCCACGCCAGCGAGTGGATCGTGCGCACCGACAGCCGCGTGTCGCCGACCCGCGCGGCGAGCTCGACGGCGGCGCGCTTGTTGTACGCGACGGCGGTCAGCAGCTGCGGCTGCACACCGCGGGCGCGCACGACGTGACCGAGCCGGGCCGTCAGCACCCGGGTCTTGCCTGCGCCAGCCGGCGCCAGCACGCGCGCGGCGCCGTGGCCGTGCGTCGCGGCGGCGTGCTGGTCCTTGGCGAGGTCGTCGTCGAGCGGTCCGTCGTCGTCCACGTCCGCGCGGCCGAGCAGCTCGACGGACTCGCGGTGGACGATCGGCTCGACGACGCCCTCGACAGGGCCGCGCGGTCCGGCGTCCACCCACGCGAGCCGCCCGTCCGGCAGCACCACGTCGCCGCTCGCGCCCGCCGGAGCGCGCTCGACCTCGGTGCGCCGCGCGGCGACCTCGCCGCGCCACCACACCGGGGTGCCCGTGCGCAGGTCGTAGGTGTTGGCCCACACGCGGTGCGCGAGCCGCTCGCGCTCGAAGCCGAACCACGCGCCGAGCTCCCACGGGGGGCGGTCGGTGGTCTCGCGCGCCTGCAGCTGGGCGTTGTCGACCGCGTGCTCGATCACCACCGGCTCGCGGCGCGCCCAGTGATGGTGCAGCGCCTGGGCCAGCGGCCCGGGGTCCGCGAGCGCGGCCGCGTCGAGCAGGAAGCGGGGGGCGCCCTCGAAGCCCGCAGGCGTGGCTGCGCCCGCAGCGATGACGACCCCACGGCCGAGGGCCGAGGGGCCGGGGAACGCTGCAGCGACCGGGACCGACATGCGGCGGACCGTAACGGGTGGCTGGGACACCCGGCCCTCGCTGTCCACGGCAGTAGCGTCGCACCCATGGACACCGCCGACCTCATGGAGCTCGCGCTCGCCGAGGCGCGCGCGGCGCTCGAGCACGACGACGGGCCCGTCGGCGCGGTGGTGCTGCGCGACGGCGAGGTGATCGGCCGCGGCCGCAACCGCCGCGAGGTCGACAACGACCCCACCGCGCACGCGGAGATCCTGGCGATCCGCGAGGCAGCACAGCGGCTCGGGTCGTGGCGGCTCGAGGGCTGCACGCTGGTGGTGACGCTCGAGCCGTGCACGATGTGCGCCGGCGCGATCGTGCTCGCTCGCATCCCCACGGTGGTGTACGGCGCCACCGATCCCAAGGCCGGTGCCGCGGGATCGTTGATGAACGCGCTCGACGACCCACGGCTCAACCACCGCTGCGAGCTCGTGACCGGTGTGCGCGCAGCGGAGTGCGGTGAGCTGCTCCGTGCGTTCTTCCGAGCGCGCCGATGACGCATGGGGCCATCTGACAACGTTGGGGTGGCGTCCATCTGGCCGAGTGTTCTGGGGTGAGATGACCAGCGCACGGGGGGCTGACTGACGCCGTGTGCTGGCCTGACTCCGCTGTGTCACACCGGCCCGTGTCGGCTTCTGTCATCGTCGGGACGGCCGACGGGAGGGGTCGTACCGTGGTGCACGGCGAGAGGACATCGGGTGCAGACGCTCAGCACGACGCTGGAGTGGCTCCAGAACGTGACGTACCTCGCCGTCGGTGTCTGGGCGCTGCTGCGCTGGCGTCGACAGGGTGACCAGCAGAGCGGCTGGCTGGCCGCGACGTTCGGCAGCCTCGCGTTCGCCGTCATCGTGGGTGCGTTCACCCGGGACATGGAGCCGTCGACCGCCCTCGACGTCATCACGCGCATCAACGTGACCGTGCTGCTGCCGTTCCCGTACTACCTGCTGCGGTTCCTCGACAGCTTCGAGCCGGTCTCCACCCGCCTGCGTCGGGTGATCGGCGTCGGCAGCGTCGTGATCGTGGCCGCAGCCCTCGCGCTGCCACGCCTGCTGGACCCGGAGCTCGCGACCTCCACGCCGAACCGTCTGTTCACCCTCACCATCGTCACCGTCTGGGTGGTGGCGCTGGCCGTCGTCGCGCGCCGCTTCTGGCGCGCCGGCGCCGGGCAGCCGACCTTGGTGCGGCGTCGCCTGCGCACGCTGTCGCTCGCCTCGACCAGCCTCAGCATCGCGATCGTCGTGTCGGGCGCGAACCCCGGCGGCGAGAGCGACCCGTTCACGTTGGCCATGCAGGTGCTCGCCGTGGTGTCGTCCGGTCTGTTCCTGCTCGGGTTCGCGCCTCCGGGTCTGGTGAAGACCTACTGGCGTCAGCCGGAGGAGCGTGGGCTGCACATGGCCTCGGTCGCGCTGATGCAGGCGACCGACCCGCAGGAGGTCGCCGACATCCTCGTGCCGCACATGCGTGCCGTCATCGCCGCGCAGGGCGTCGCGCTGGTCCACGACGGCCACGTCGTCGCCGCGTCGGGTGTCACCGCCGCGCAGCGGAGGGCCGCCGCGGCGGGCAGCGCCGACTCCAGCAACACGTTCCCGATCTCGTCCGGCGCCATCCATGTCTGGGCCAACCTCTACACCCCGTTCTTCGGGCAGGAGGAGGAGGTGCTGCTCGGCCGGCTCGCGCTGCTGGCCGACCTCGCGATCGACCGCGCCTCGTTGTTCGCGCTGGAACGTGACGCCCGCGTCGAGCTCGAGGCCGCCAACGCCGAGCTCGAGTCGTTCGTCTACAGCGCATCGCACGACCTCAAGAGCCCGCTCATCGCGCTGCAGAGCTACGTCGACGTGCTCTCCGAGGAGTACAGCGCCTCGCTGGACGACCAGGGCCGCTGGTTCCTCGAGCGCATGCGCAGCAACTGCAAGTACATGGAGGCGCTGGTCGGGGACCTGCTGGAGCTCTCGCGCGTCGGCCGGGTCGAGACCCTGCCGAGCGACGTGGACCTTGGCGAGCTCGTCACCGAGGTCGCGACCGAGGTGCAGCACCGCCACCCGGAGGTCGAGGTCACGGTCGGCGAGCTCCCGCACGTGTGGCTCAACGAGCTGCGCGCCCGCCAGCTGGTGCGCAACCTGATGGAGAACGCAGCCGTGCACGGTCGCTCGGCCGCGGTGCGCATCGAGGTTCGCAGCGAGCCGTCCACCGAGCTCGAGGGCGGCGTCGTGCTGTACGTGCGTGACGACGGTGTCGGCGTCCCCGCCGCGTACCGCGAGCGCGTGTTCGGCGTGTTCGAGCGGCTCGAGGCCGAGACCGAGGGCTCGACCGGCACCGGCATCGGGCTCGCGATCTGCCGCAAGATCGCCGAGTCCGCCGGCGGTCGCATCTGGCTCACCGACCACGAGGACGGCGCCGAGTTCGCCGTGCTGTTCCCCCCCGAGACCCTGCAGGTGCCCACGGGCACCGCTTCCACGCCCACGTCACACCGCACTGAGGTGCCCGCATGATGACCACCACCGTTCCCGACACGATCCGCATCCTCGTCGCCGAGGACAACGAGGACCACCTCTACTTCATCACCAGGGCGCTCGAGGGCCTCGACGGGGTGCAGGTCGAGGTCGACTCCGTGCGCAACGGGGCGGACGCGCTGGACTTCGTGTACCGCCGCGGTGAGTTCGTGGGCCGGCAGCGCCCGCACATGATCCTGCTCGACCTCAAGATGCCGCGGGTCCCGGGCCTCGAGGTGCTCTCGCAGCTGAAGTCCGACCCCGAGCTGCGCTCGATCCCGATCACCGTGCTGTCCTCCTCGGACCGTCCGGAGGACATCGACGCCAGCTACCGCAACGGCACCAACACCTACGTCGTGAAGCGCACCGGGCTCTCCGAGATGAAGGCCGGCCTCCAGGCCGTCAGCGACTACTGGACCGACGTGGCGCGGCTGCCCGAGCCGCCTCTGTGATCGAGCTGACGCCAGCCTCGCCCCCCACCGCCAGCGTGCACGCTGGCGCGACCATCCGTGTGCTGGTGGTCGAGGACAGCATCGACCACCAGATGCTGATGGTCCGCCGCCTGCGTGCGGCCGGGATGAAGGTGACCGCCGCGTCGAACGCCCAGGACGCGCTCGCGTCGCTCGACGGCGTGGATCTGGTGCTGCTGGACTACCGGCTTCCGGGCACGAGCGGCATCGAGGTGCTCGAGGCGATCCAGCAGCGTGAGTCAGCGCCGTCGGTGATCATGGTGACCGGCACCGGCTCCATCGACGTGGCCGTGGACGCGATGCGTGCCGGCGCGATCGACTACCTCGCCAAGGGCGCCGGGTACCTCGACGCGCTGCCCGAGGTCGTGCGCCGTGCGTGGCGCCACCACGACCTGGCCGCCCGCGCCACCGAGCTGCAGCGCCTGGCGTTGCTGGTGTCGTCCGCGACGGACCGCGACGAGCTGTTCGGCGAGATCGTCTCCGGCGCACGTCGGTTGCTGCGCGCCAGCTCCTGCGTGCTGATGCTGGGCCGTCACGGCCGCCTCACCCCGGTGACCGTGCTCGGACCGACCCCGGACGACCTCAACGAGGTGCTCGCCTCCGACCGTGGGCTGGACGCCGGCGCTGGCGAGGTCGTCGCGCCGTGGACGGAGGACGGCCGCATGCTGGTGCCGCTGCCCCGCGACGGCGGCATGGCCGTGGGGATGCTCGCGGTGTGGCGTCGGGACGACGGCTACGGCGAGGGCGACCTCGAGCTCGCGCGCACCTTCGCGTCGTTCGCGGGCATGGCGCTGCGCAACCTGCGCCAGCGCGAGCTCGAGCTGCAGCTCGTCGACGAGCTGCAGCAGACCGTGGACGCCCGCCGTGACTTCATCGCCTCGATCTCGCACGAGCTGCGCACGCCGCTGACCTGCATCTCCGGCTTCGCCCAGACGCTGCAGGAGCACTCCGACGTGATGCCCGAGGAGCAGCGCGCCGACATGATGCAGCGCATCATGCGCAACGCCGGTGACCTCCACGCGCTGGTGGACGACCTGATCCACCTCGCGGCGCTCGACCGCGGCCACAGCGCCCCGGTGGCGCTGCGGCCCTACCCGCTCGACACGCTCGTGCGGCAGTGCATCGGTGACGCCGAGGAGATCCTCGCGGACCGTGTCGTGACCATCGACGTCCCGCACGACGTGGTGATGGCCGACCCGGTGCTGCTGCGGCGCACCGTCGGCAACCTGCTGACCAACGCGGTGAAGTTCTCGGCGTCCGGGTCACGCATCGACGTGCGTGGCACGATCGACGGCGGTCGTGTGCGCGTCGAGGTGCAGGACCAGGGGATCGGCCTCGAGCCGCGCGAGGCCGCGCGGGTGTTCGACCCGTTCTTCCGCGCCGTGGGCTCGGTCGCGAACGCCGTGCGCGGCTCCGGCATCGGGCTCGCGCTGGTGAAGGAGTACGTGCGCACCATGGACGGCGCCGTGGGCGTCTCCTCCGAGCCGGGGGTCGGCTCGACGTTCTGGTTCACGCTGCTGCTCGCGCCGACCAACGTGGCACCGGCCGACGTTGTGCCGGGCAGCGACCAGACCCAGATGCAGCCGGAGGCTCAGGCGGCCGGGTCGACCGGCGGGTTCGTCGCGTCGTAGGTCGTGTGCTGCGCGACCGACGGGTCGGTCGGGTCGACGTTGAACGTGATCGCTGACGGCGTGGAGCTGCTGCCGTACAGCCACACGGCCTCGTTGCACAGCGGGAACTGCTGCACCGAGACGTGGACGGTGTGCTCGGTGTCGACGGCGCCGGCGTAGCCGTAGCCGTCGAGCAGGGCGAACACGTTCGTGATCTTCAGCTTGGCGATGTAGGTCTCGCCGTTCGGCTCGGCGTACACCTCGACGGGTCCACCGGTGCCGTCCATGTCCAGCACCGGGATGCCGTCCACGTCGAGGTCGACCGCGACGTTCAGGTCGCACAGCTCCTGGAACGGTGCGGCGAAGTGTAGCTCCATCGTGATCGAGTCGAGCCAGCCCGTGAACGTGCCCTCGGCCGTCATCTGGCCCTTGTCCTGGCCCTCGTCCTCGAAGATCTCGCGGAAGCCGGAGACGGCCGTGGCGACGGTCCCACCGCCCGCAGGGTCGGTCGGTGCCTCGCTCGACCAGCCGGCCCACTCGGTGTTCTCGTGGTCGACGTTGCCGACGCGCGCGGTGGTGGCGGTGAGCCACGCCTCCTGCTGCGTGAAGAACACGTCGCGCTCCTCGTCCGCGTGGTGGTAGCCGGGGCCCTCGCTCGGGTGGGCCGCGACCAGCAGGGCGGCAGCGAGCAGGACGGGCAGGGCGCGGCGCATGGCGACTCCGGATGTACGTGTGCTGGTACTTCGACGGCCACGAGGTCCGCCCCTGCATCACGGGCGTGCCCGCTGTCCGAACGCGCGCGCCGTTCGGTTGCCGCTGCGCCGCGCGCCCCCGTACTCTGCGCAGCCGCCCGTGAGTCGTGCTCGCACGCGGGGCGGGTCCAGGAGGGATCGCATAGTCCGGCCGAGTGCGCGCGATTCGAAATCGCGTAGGGGGCAACCCCTCGGGGGTTCGAATCCCCCTCCCTCCGCCACCGTCGCCCCGGTCCTCGACCGGGGCGGCTGTCGTTTCAGGGCTGCAGCCGCTGCCACGCCCACGCGCCATCGGCTCGTACGGCCAGCAGCCGGTCGTGCAGCCGGTCGGGTCGCCCCTGCCACAGCTCGACCTCGTCGGGGGTCAGGCGGTAGCCGCCCCATCCAGGCGGACGAGGGACGGGGCCGTCTGCGAAGCGTCGCGCCACCTCGGCGGCCCGGGCCTCGAGGCTCGCCCGGTCGGGAGTCGTCGCGGACTGCTGCGACGCCCAGGCACCGAGCTGGCTGCCGCGCGGCCGCGAGGTGAAGTACGCGTCGGAGGCGTCCTCGTCCAGCAGCGACACCGATCCGCGCACCCGGACCTGTCGCTCCAGCACCGGCCAGTGCAGCACTGCGGCTGCACGCGGGTCGGCTGCCAGCTGACGGCCCTTGGCCGAGCTGCGGTTGGTGAAGAACACCAGCCCCTCGTCGATGTCCTTGCACAGCACCACGCGCGCGTCCGGACCCGCTGTCGCCAGCACCATGGCGGTGGGCTCCAGCGCGTCCGGAGTCGCGACGGCTTCGGCGAGCCAGCGCGCGACCACGCGTAGCGGGTCGCGCTGCTCAGCATCGCTGAGGTC
>JBFGFG010000133.1:0-7127 GCA_041579655.1 Nitriliruptoraceae bacterium | reverse complement strand
GCGACGAGCGCGATCGCGGCCGCGCCTGCAGGACGGGCGGCTGACGTGCTCGCCGCGGACGTCCAGTTCGAAGGGTTCCGTGACGCGATCGACGGTGTCGTGGGGCTGTACGAGGAGCAGGTGCTGGGGGTGTTCGCGGACGACATCGCGGACGCTGGCCACGCCGACATGCTGCTGATGCTCGCCGTCGCGCTCGCCGCGATGGTGGGTGGGGCCGTGGTGGCGGTCCGCACGGCGCGCTCCATCCGCGACGACGTGGACCGGGCAGGGGCGAGGCAGGCCGCGGCGAACGACGAGATCCTCGCCACCGGCGAGCGGACCGCCACCGCCGCCAGGTCGCTGATCGGGACCGCCGGGACGCTCGGGGACCTCAGCGACGAGCTGCTCGTCACCGCGACGTCGACCACCGACCAGGCGTCGCTGGCGGCGGAGTCGGCGGACGGCGTGGCCGCGAGCGTCGGCTCGGTCGCCGCGGCGGTCGAGGAGATGACGGCCACGGTCCGCGAGATCGCTGCCAACGTGGGCGCGGCGTCCTCGGTCACGACCTCGGCCGTGCACGCGGCTTCCGAGACCAACCGCACGGTGAGCGCGTTGGGGGAGTCCAGCCGCGAGATCGGTGCCGTCATCCAGGTCATCGCCGCGATCGCCGAGCAGACCAACCTGCTCGCGCTCAACGCCACGATCGAGGCGGCCCGGGCCGGGGAGCACGGCAAGGGCTTCGCGGTCGTCGCGAACGAGGTCAAGGAGCTCGCCCAGGAGACGGCGCGCGCCACCACCAACATCACCGCGCGGATCACCGCGATCCAGGAGACGACCGTCGAGTCCACGGCAGCCATCGAGCAGATCTCGGCCATCATCGACCAGGTCTCGGGGCTGCAGTCGCAGATCGCCGCTGCGGTCGAGGAGCAGGCGTCGGCGACGTCCGAGATCTCCTCCGCGCTGCAGAGCGCCGCACAGGGGGCGTCGAGCATCTCGCGCACGGCCCGTGCCGTGGCCGACTCGGCCGGCACGACCGCGACGCGGGCAGACGGGGTTCGTGGTGCGGCGGGCGAGCTGCGCTCCCTCGCCAGCAGCCTCCACGGCGATCACGCGGTCGATCACGCGCCCGCTGACGTCCCGGAGTCGGACCGCTCGGTCGAACCGCCGGGCGGCGACGGTGGTGGCGCGGCAGCGACGGCCGAGCGGGCCTACGCACCGTTCCAGCCGGCAGGCGTCGGGGCGGGTGCCACGCGCGCCGCCTCGCTGTCCTGAGCCGCCGGGCACGCTCCGCTCGCGGCCGCGCGCTGAGTGCGGGTACACACGGACCCGTCAGGGAGACGACGTGGGACGTTCAGGACGGCGCGCAGCGGGTGCTGGGCTGCTCGGGGTCGGGTTCGTGGCGGCCTGGGAGATGGCCGCGATCGCACGGATCGTCCGACGCGGGGATGCCGGTGGGCGTCACGACCACGTCTGGAGCGGCGGTGAGGGGCTCGGCGAGCCCCTACGGCTGGTCCTGCTCGGCGACTCAGCGGTCGACGGCTACGGGCTGACCGCCGGCGAGGCGTTGCCGCGCCAGCTGGCCAGCCGCGTGGCGGTGGCGACGGGCCGTCGCGTGGACGTGCGCAGCATCGCGGTGTCCGGCGCGACCACGGCGGACGTGGCCGCGTTCCAGGTGCCGTTGCTGCGCGCCTTCTCGGGCATCGACGCGGTGGTGGTCGGGGTCGGGGTCAACGACGTGCTCAAGCGCACCCACGGCAAGGCGCTGGACGAGGCCACCCGCCAGCTCGCCATCGGCCTGCGGGCGGCCGCACCCGGCGCGACCACGGCGGTGCTGGTGTGCCACGACCTCTCGACCGCTCCGGGCTTCGGCCCGGCGTTGCGTCGCGTGGTCGGCGTGCGCTGCCGGGCCGTGGCGCGCCGTCAGGCTCGCGTGCTGGCCGAGCACGGCATCGACGTGGTGCCCTCGGAGGGGCCGGGGACGCCGGAGATGTACGGCGCCGACGGGCTGCACCCCGGTCCGCTGGCTGTCGTGGCGATCGCCGACGCGACCACAGCGACGTTGGTGGCGGCGCCTGCCGTCCCGGCGGGCCGCTGACCGACCGGCCAGCGGTGGGATGACGCGGTCGGCGGTCGGCTCAGCCGCCGTCGGTGGCGATGTGGCGGACCTGGGCCCAGCCGCGGAGGTTGCCGGGCGGCTGGTCGCCGTCGGCCGTCGGCGTCGCGACGTGCTCGAGCGGGGAGAAGTGCGGCGGGCGGGCCGTCACGAGCCGCTCGTACAGCTCGATGTCCTTGGCGATGTCGCGGCGACCGTCGTGGGTGAGGTAGCTCACGCGGGCGCAACGGGCCGCGCTGACGGCCTTGGCCGTCTCGAGGTCGAGGTCGCCGTCCTCGTCGCGCACGTACGGCATGTGCCACTCACCGAGGCCCACGGGGGCAGGGGTGGATGCGTCGAACGCGGCTCGCATCGCCTCGGCGGCCCAGCGGATCTCGGGCTGCGCCAGCGGCGAGCAGCGCTGCTCCCAGAACCCGTCCCACTCGGTGGAGGTGATGATCACCGTGTGCCACATGAACGGCTCGAGGATGCGGTTGGTGACCTGCTTGTGCACGCCGAGCTCGGCGAGGCGCTCGACGGCCTCGACCGCGGCGTCGCGGGCCTGCAGCCAGGTCGCCAGCGCGGCCTCGTGCTCGGCGCCCTCCAGCGGGGCGGCGGCCTGCATGCCCGGCTGGTTCGCGCCGAACTCCACGGGGATGGCGGGGTCGTGCACGACCCTCGCGACCTGCTTGGACACCGGGATGGCGCGCGACGAGGCGGAGTTGCGGCTGAACACACGGTGGGTGTTGAGCTCGGCCAGCACGAAGCGGTGCAGCGTCACCTCGATCGTGGTCAGACGCACACCGGCGGGGGAGATGCTGTCGGCGATCACCGTCGCGTTCGGCACCGTGGGTGCCATCTCGCCTGCCGGGCTCGCCGTCGTCACGTCTGCCGCCGCCACACCCGCTCCTGCTGTTGGGTCGGGCTCGACGCTACCGCGCGGCCCGTGTCGGTCCGGGGAGGGCTCAGCTGGTCGCGGCGAGGCTGACGCTGGCGGTCAGCGGCTCGACGAACGGCAGCCCGTTCGCGGTCAGCAGCTCGACGGTGATCGAGTCCGGCGGTTCGGTCAGGAAACCCGCAGGCAGCGTGATCTCGTACTCGGACTCTGTGCAGGCGTCGTCCGCAGCGCACGCGTCCGAGACAGGCGGGCTGAGGTAGACCGGGCCGACGAGGAAGCGCGTGACCATCCCGGTCTCGGGGTCGCCCGGTGCCGTGCTCGTCAGCGAGGTGCCGAGCGTGCCGCCGGTGAGGTCCAGACGGACCACGAAGGTGCCGTTCTCGTCGGGCGCGCTCACCAGCGACAGCGCCACGGTCGCATCACCACGCTCCGGCAGGAACACATCCTGCGTGCCCGGGAACCACAGGTTCTCCAGCGGGACGTACAGCGCGGCTGCGGCCACGACGGCGGCCAGACCGGTGATGAGCGTCGGACGGGTCGTGACGCCGAAGTCGACGCCACCGCGGAACGCCGCCACCAGCAGCGCGACGAGCAGCACGAGGCCGATCGGCACCGCCCACGGACCCTGGTCGTTGATCGCGTCGCCGAGCGTCCCGGCGAGCCCGGCCACGAGCACCACGACCGCCATCGGCAGCAGCAGATCGCCCGGTGCAGCGATGGTCACCTTCTTCAGCACGAGCATCACGAAGATGACCAGCAGCGCCGCGGAGGCGATCGTCATGATCCCGATCCACGGGTTGTTCGGCGAGCCGATGTGCGCGAGCAGCGGGGCGAACGTGGACACGGGGGCTCCGGCGGGAGTCGACAGGACGAGGGACGGGACGCGGCCGTTAGGATACGTCCGCGCAGACAACGGCACCGGCGCACGGTCGGTGCCGGTCGTCGCGCCACGAGGAGTGCTGATGTCCGTCTTCGGTCACGTCACCACGGCGATGGCGACGCCGTTCACCGAGTCCGGCGCGCTGGACCTCGACGGTGCCCAGACGCTCGCCCGCCACCTCGTCGAGCACGGCACCGACACGGTGCTGGTCGCCGGCACCACGGGCGAGTCGCCGACGCTGCATGGCGAGGAGACGTGGGACCTGCTCAAGGCCGTCAAGGACGCCGTCGGCGACGACGGGAAGGTGATGGTCGGTACGGGCTCCAACGACACCCGCCACGCGCTGGTCTCCACCGAGCGCGCCAACAGCATCGGCGTCGACGGTGCCCTCGTGGTCACCCCCTACTACAACCGGCCCGACGCGGCCGGGATGCTGGCACACTTCCGCACCATCGCTGCAGCCACCGCGGCGCCCGTGCTGCTGTACGACGTGCCCTCGCGCACCGCACGCGAGATCCCGCTCGAGGTGCTCGTCGAGCTCGCCGGCATCGAGAACGTCGTGGGCGTCAAGGACGCCACCGGTGACGTGCCCAAGGCGACCCGGACGCTCGCCAGCACCGTCGGTGCCCCGGGCGGCTTCGAGGTGTACGCCGGCGCCGAGGAGGTCACCCTCCCGATGATGGTGATCGGCGCCTCCGGCGTGGTGTCGGTCGCCTCGCACCTCGCCGGCGACCACATCGCCGAGATGTGCCGCGCCGCACTCACCGACACCGCGCGCGCCGCGGTGCTCCACCGCGCGCTGCTGCCGCTGGTCGACGCGCTGTTCGCCGCGCCGTCGCCGGCACCGCTCAAGGGCGCGCTCGCGCGCCTCGGACTTCCTGCCGGCCCCGTCCGGCTCCCACTCGCAGACGCACCCAAGACAGTCGTGGACGACGTCCTCGACGCACTCAACGCCATGGAGACACTCGTATGACCACCAGCCCCCCCGTCACCGTCGGATTCCTCGGCGGCCTCGGCGAGATCGGCCGCAACATGGCCTTCCTCGAGGTCGACGGCAAGATCGCGCTCGTCGACATCGGTGTGTTCTTCCCCGACCCGGAGCACTTCGGCGTCGACATGATCATCCCCGACTGGTCCTACCTGCGCGGGCGCAAGCAGGACGTCGACGCGATCTTCCTCACGCACGGCCACATGGACCACATCGGCGCCATCGGTCACTTCCTCACCGAGTTCCCCGGCACGCCGATCTACGGCACGCGGCTCACGCTCGCGTTCGTCGAGGCGATCCTCGAGGAGTGGCCGGACGTCGACCTGCCCGAGATGACGGTGGTCGAGCCCGGCACCACCGTCGAGCACGGCCCGTTCAAGGTCGAGATCATCCAGGTCACCCACTCGATCCCGGACGGCGTCGCCTTCGCGTTCCGCACGCCCCACGGCATCGTGGTGCACACCGGTGACTTCAAGCTCGACCAGACGCCCGTCGACGGTCAGGCCACCGACATGGCGCACTTCGCGCGCCTCGGTGACGAGGGCGTCGACCTGCTGCTGGCGGACTCGACCAACGCCGACCAGCCGGGTCACGTCCCGACCGAGCGCGTCGTCGGCCGTGCCATCAAGGACGAGCTCGAGAACCACACCGAGGGACTGGTGATCGTCACCTCGTTCGCCAGCCACGTGCACCGCATCCAGCAGGTGCTGGACGCGGCGAAGTCCGTCGGTCGCCGACCGGTGTTCCTCGGGCGCTCGATGGTCAAGAACATGGCGATCGCCGGCGACCTCGACTACCTCGACTTCGACGCAAAGGACGCGGTCGAGCTCAAGGACGTCAAGAACCACGACCCGTCCAAGCTGATCGTCATCTGCACCGGCTCGCAGGGCGAGCCGTTCTCGGCGCTGTCGCTGATGGCGGCCGGCGAGCACAAGCAGCTGAAGGTCGGTGAGGGCGACCTGATCATCATGGCGTCGTCGCTGATCCCGGGCAACGAGAAGGCGATCTACAAGTCGATCAACGGGCTGGCCAAGCGCGGCTGCCGCGTGGTGCACAAGGGCACCGCGCAGGTGCACGTGTCGGGTCACGCCAACCGCGACGACCTGATCATGTTCCACAACCTCGTCGAGCCCGAGTACTTCGTGCCCGTGCACGGCGAGTACCGCCACCTGCTCGCGCACCGCGACATCGCGGTGCTCACCGGCATCGTCGACGACAACGTGATGATCTGCGAGGACGGCGACACGGTCATCCTCGAGGACGGCAAGGTGCGCCGCGGCGACCAGATCCGTGCCGGCATGGTGTTCATCGACGGGCTGCTGCCCGACGTCGGCCCGGCGGTGCTGCGCGACCGTGGTCGCCTGTCCGAGGACGGCATCTGCATCTGCATCGTCCAGATCGACCCGCACAAGGGCCAGATCGTGGGCGACGTCACGCTGCTGCAGCGCGGTGTGGTGTTCGCTGACGACGCTGAGCCGATCCTCGACGAGGCGGTCGCCCGCGTCACCGAGGAGCTCGAGGGCCTCAAGCACAGCAAGTTCACCGACAGCCAGGCGGTCTCGCGACACGTCGTGCAGTCGCTGGGGCGCTACTGGCGCCAGGAGGTCGGGCGTCGCCCGGTCATCCTCCCGGTCGTGCTCGAGGTCTGAGCCAGCAGCACGGACAGCAACCACAGCAACGACGGCGCCGCACCTGCGGCGCCGTCGGCCGTCGGTACGGCCGTGTGGTGGTTCGGCCGTTCGGACATGTCGCGGGGCCGTCCGCACGCGTCGGCGCACCGAACGCAGGGGGCTCCCACCCCGACCCGTCAGGTTGCGCCGATGCTCCGCCCCACCCGAACCATCACCGCGCTGTGCGCGGCCGCGCTGCTGCTCAGCGCGTGCTCCGACGCAGCGCCCGAGGTCGACGACCTTGCGTCCGACGCCGCGTCGTCGCCCGCTGTCGCTGCGCCGGCGCCGAGCGCGTCACCCAGCGCCGCGGCGTCACCGAGCGCCGAGCCCTCCCCGACCGCCGCGCCGGTCGAGCCGTGCCCGGACGGCTCCTTCCGCGTCGTGCCGAACATGGGTGACTGCATCACCCCGGCACCGGCCCCGGAACCCGAGCCGGAGCCCGAGCCCGAGCCCGCGGCGACCAAGGCACCGGCACCGGCTGCGACCAAGAGCCCGGCGCCCGCCGCGACCAAGAAGCCCGAGCCGAAGCCGGAGCCCAAGCCGGCCAACCCGTGCGACGGACGGTCCGCCCAGTCGTTCACGATCACTGCGAACAACATGCCCGACCGCTACGACCGATC
>JBFGFG010000132.1:0-7136 GCA_041579655.1 Nitriliruptoraceae bacterium | reverse complement strand
TCGGCTACCTGCGCCGCAAGCTCGAGGCGGACGACGAGCCACGACTGCTGCGCACGGTCCGGGGCGTCGGCTACCAGCTGATCGAGCCATGAGCCTGCGCGCCCGCATCGCTGTCACCGCCGCCGTCGCGGTCGCCGTGGCCGTGCTGCTGGTCTCGGTCGTGACCTACACCGCGACCGCGCGCCGGCTGGAGCGCTCGGTCGACGCCGACCTCGCCGCCACCGCCGAGCGGATCGTCGGCCTCGCCGGCCCCGGTCGCGAGGCCGAGGTCGCGCGACGCATCGCCGAGTTCCAGCGCCAGCGTGCGGCGCCCGAGCCGCGCAGCGGCCAGCGTGACCCCGGCGGGCGCCGGGACCGTTTCGAGGGTCCGTTCGACGTCGGCGTGCTGCAGCGGGTGCTGTCGGACGGGACCGCGCGACCGTTGGGCGCCGTCTCGCTGCCGGTCGACGAGCAGACCACGCGGCTGGCTGCATCCGGTGGGGAGCCGCTGCGCACCACCGTCGAGGTGCAGGGCAGGTCCCTGCGGGTGCTCGCGATCCCGGTCGGCGCTGCCGGCGCGCTGCAGGTCGCGGCCCCGATCGACGACCTCACCGACGCGCTCGAGGCGCTGCGGGCACAGCTGCTGCTGGCAGGTCTGCTCGGCGTGGCGCTGGCCGCGGCGTTGGGGGCCGGCGTCGCGGACCGGGCGGTGCGACCAGTACGACGGCTGACGGACGCGGCCGAGGACATCGGTCGCACCGGCGACCTCGCGACGCGCATCGAGGTCGAGGGTGACGACGAGCTGGGCCGGCTCGCGCGCTCGTTCAACGCGATGCTCGCGAGCCTCGAGCAGGCGCGCTCCTCCCAGCAGCAGCTCGTGGCCGACGCATCCCACGAGCTGCGCACGCCGTTGACCAGCCTGCGCACCAACATCGATGTGCTGCAGCTCGGCGGCGTGCTGCCGGCCGAGGAGCAGGCCGCGCTGCTGCAGGACGTCACGGCGCAGCTGGAGGAGTTCGGCCGCCTGGTGGACGGCATGGTGGAGCTCGCGCGCGGGGACGGCCCGGCCAGGGCCCCGACGCGCATCGACCTCGGCTCGTTGGTCACGGAGGTGGTGGACCGGGTGGCGGTGTTCGCCCCGGACGTGTCGGTGACGGTGCGCGTCGAGGGGTCACACGTGGTCGCCGAGCGGGACCGGCTCGAGCGCGCCGTGGCGAACATGCTCGACAACGCCGTCAAGCACGGAGGTGGGACGGACATCGAGGTGGTCGTCGAGGACGGCGCCGTGCGTGTGCGTGACCACGGTCCGGGCATCGCCGCCGCCGACGTCGAGCACGTGTTCGAGCGGTTCTACCGCTCGCCCGAGGCGCGAGCACGGCCGGGATCGGGGCTGGGTCTGTCGATCGTCGCGCAGCTCGCCCAGTCCAGCGGCGGCGCGTACCAGGCGCGCACGCACCCGGACGGCGGCGCCGAGGTGACGCTGCGGCTGCCGGTCGGCTGACCGCACGCGGCCGAAGGGCCAGCAGGGGAGCGGGGCAGCCACGGCGAATGAGGAGGGTGACGCCGTTGCTCGGTGTCGCCCCGTCCCCGGAGCTCCCCGTGCGCATCCCACTGACCCTCACCGCGATCGCTGCCGTGGCCGCGATCGCTGCGGCCCCGCTGACCGGTGTCGCGCGTGACGCGACCGTCGCGGCGACCGGCGCTGACGCCGCGTTCGTGGAGGTCTCCTTCGACCACGCGCTGACCCAGACCGACCGCGACCTGCTGGTCGAGCTCGGCGCGAGCGCGCTGTCGTTCGCGCCGCCGACCGGGTACCGGGCGTACCTCGACGTCGACGCGCTGGCGGCGCTGGCTGCCACACCGGGCGTGTCCTCGGCGCAGGTGGTGCCGGTCGCGGCCAAGATCGACGCAGCGCTGGACCGCCGCGAGGTCGCGCCGGTGATCGCGCGCGTCGCGACCGACGCCGTGGACGGCGTGCTGCGGGCCGTGGAGGCGGTCGGTGGCGTCATCGTCGGCACCACGCCCGTGCGTGAGACCGTCGGCGCCGTGGACGTGACCGTCGTGCTGCCGGGCTCGCTGGCCGTCACGCTCGCGTCCGCGCCCGGCGTCGCGTACGTCGGCCCGGCACCCGTCACGATCGAGGCCGAGGGCGAGATCGGCAACGCCGTGCTGGCCCGCCTCACGACCGCCGGCTCCGACGCCAGCTTCGGCCCCAACCCCGTCTACGCACCGCGCTACGAGGAGTTCCTCGCGGAGCTCGGCATCGACGGCAGCGGCGTGGTCGTCGCGGTGGTCGACGACGGTGTGGACGAGGAGCACCCGCAGCTCAACGTGGTGGCGACGAAGGACTACGCCTCGCCGCACGACGAGCCGATCGACGGCACCGGTCACGGCACCCACGTCGCGGGCATCATCGGCGGCACCGGCACCACCATCCCGGACGCGGTCGGCACCGACGCGCAGGGCTTCGAGCCCGGCCTCGGCGTGGCACCGGCGGTGGGCCTCACCAACCAGAACCTGATCGCGACCTCGGCGCTGTTCACGAACCATGTGGCGCTGTTCGAGCAGGTGACGCGCGACGCCATCGGCTTCGGCGCGAACATCTGGAACGCGTCCTGGACCTCGGGCGAGGGCACGGGCGTGGGCTACCTCGCTTCGGGCGCCCGCCTCGACGAGCTGGTGCGTGACGGCGACGCGCAGGCCCCGGGTCTGCAGCCGTTCACGATGGTGTTCTCCGCCGGCAACTCGGGCTCGGGCCAGAAGACGCTGACGGCGCCGAAGGAGGCGAAGAACCTCATCGTGCTCGCCTCCGTCGACGCGCCGACCAACAAGCGGGCGCTGGGCGCGACCAAGGACGCGCGCAACATCTCGTCGTTCTCCTCGCGTGGTCCGACCAAGGACGGCCGCATCGGCATCACGGTCGCCGCGCCCGGCGCGGACGTGCGCTCGACGAAGTCGCTCGGTGGCGGTGGGCTCTGCTTCGAGCCGGTCACCGACCCCGCGATCCCGCTGTACTCGTTCTGCTCGGGCACCTCGATGGCGTCGCCGCACGCCGCAGGCACGGCCGCGCTCATCACGCAGTGGTGGCGTGAGGGCCAGGGCGACGGCGCGGACCCGTCCCCGGCGCTGGTGAAGGCGCTGATGGTGAACTCGGCCGTCGACATCAAGTTCCCCGACATCCCCAACGTCCACTAGGGCTGGGGTCGCATCGACCTGCGCAGCATGTTCACCCCCGGCACCGGACGCACGATCCGCGACGGGCTCGACACCCTGACGGACCCGGGTCAGACGATGGTCCGCACGATCGACGTGGCGGGCGACGCGCCGCTGAAGGTCACGCTCAACTGGCTGGACCCCGCCGGTGACCCGGCGGCCGCGACGGCGATCGTGAACGACCTCGACCTCGTGCTCGTCGCGCCCGACGGCACGCGCTACCTCGGCAACCGGTTCGAGAAGGGCTGGTCGGTCACGGGTGGCACCGCCGACCGGCTCGAGGTGCTCGAGAACGTGTACGTGCAGAGCCCGATGGCCGGAGTCTGGAGCGTCGAGGTCACGGCCCACGCGCTGCCCGGCGACGGCGCGCTGCTGGCCGGCGACGAGACGGACCAGGACTTCACGCTGGTGATGACCGGCCTGCGCTGATCCGAACGACCGCACGTCCGACGGCCGCGGCAGCGGGGCGCTTAGCCTCGCGACCGCGGCCGTCGCGGTCGTGCCCCCACGCTCGAGGTGCTGATGTCCCGCTCCGCTCGCAGGCTGTCGATGCTGCTCACCGCGGGCGTGCTGGTCCTGGGCGGGACGACGCTGCCCGTCGCCGCGGTCGCGAGCCAGGAGACCGTGGCCGCCGCGACGCCCACCGCGACGCCCGCCGCGACGCCTGTGGACGGCAGCGGTGGTAGCGAGATCTCGCCCCGCGAGGTGCAGCTCGAGGACGAGGTGTTCGAGCCCGCCAGCTCGCTGGTGGTGGTCGTGGTGGCGATGGCCGTGATCGGTGGCGCCGCGTTCATGGGTCGCCGCGGTCGCCGCTGATGGCCGGACGGGGGAGCGTCGTGCGTCGAGCCGCCGCCGTGCTGGCGAGCGTCGCGCTGGTCGCTGGCTGCGCCCCGGAGTCGGCCGCGCCGGAGACCGCAGCGACGACAGCCCCGGCGCCGGTCTCCGTGCCGTCCCACGACGTCGACCCGGCTCCCGAGCCGACGACCGGACCGTCGGCACCCCCGCCCGTCGCGGCCCCGAGCGAGGCGCCGACCCGCGTGCCCAGCAACGGGGCCACCGAGCCGCCCAGCTGGTTCCGGCAGCGGCTGCTGGACGTGACGGCCACCGGCTTCCCGGCGCCGCAGGACGCACCCGAGGAGTACCTCGACCGACGGCTGGTCACGCCCGACGTGCTGCCGCCACCGGTCGACGACGCGTTCGCGTGGACCTCGGTCGAGATCCCGCCCGAGCTGGTGGAGCGCTCGAGCTGGCGTGAGGGCTGCCCGACGACGCTGGCGGAGCTGCGCTACGTCACCGTGAGCTTCTGGGGCTTCGACGGACTGCATCACACAGGTGAGCTGATCATGCACCGCGACGTCGTCGACGACCTGCGCGGCGTGTTCGCGGTGATGCACGAGACCCGGTTCCCGCTCGAGCAGGTCGCTCTGCTGGAGCCGGTGGACTTCCACGAGTTCCACCGCAACGGCGACGACAACATCACCGCGATGTACGAGTGCCGTGCGTCCACGGGCAGCAGCCGTTGGTCGCAGCACGCCTACGGCCGCGCCATCGACATCAACCCGTTCCACAACCCGTACCGCAAGCAGACCGACGAGGGTCTGGTGGTGCTGCCGGCGTACGCGACGGCGTACGTGGACCGCGGCGACGTGCGGCCCGGCATGCTCATCGAGGGGGATCCGGTCGTGGACGCGTTCGACGCGATCGGCTGGGGGTGGGGCGGTCGCTGGCGGTCGCTGAAGGACTGGCAGCACTTCTCCGCGAGCGGGGCATGAGGAGCACACGATGACGACGATGACCGTGGCAGCCGCGAACCTGCGACCGCGCTGGATGGACCCGGACGCCACCACTGACGTGGTGGTACGCACGCTCGAGGAAGCTGCGACGCAAGGAGTGGATCTCGTCGCGTTCGGCGAGACGTTCCTCAGCGGCTACCCGCACTGGGTGTCGCGCACCGGCGGGGCGCAGTTCAACGACGCGCTGCAGAAGCGCTGCTACGCGCAGTACCTCGACGCGGCCGTGACGTTGGACGGCCCGCACGTCGCGCGCATCGTCGAGGCCAGCCGGGACCTCGAGGTGTTCGCGTACGTCGGCATCACCGAGCGGGGGACCGGTGCCGGCTCGGGGACGATCCATGCCACGTTGCTGGCCGTGGACCCGACCAACGGCGTGGTCAGCGCGCATCGCAAGCTGCGGCCCACGTACGAGGAGCGGCTGGTGTGGGGGCCGGGCGACGGCAACGGCCTGCGCGTCCACGACGTCGAGGGATTGCGCGTGGGTGGGCTGAAGTGCTGGGAGAACTGGATGCCGCAGGCGCGACACGCGATGTACGCCCAGGGCGAGGACCTGCACGTCTCGGTGTGGCCGGGCTCGTCGCAGCTGACCAGCGACATCACGCGGTTCGTCGCGATGGAGGGACGCGTCTGGTCGCTCGCGGCGGGCGGGATGCTGTCGCTGTCGGACGTGCCGACGGACTTCCCGGCGTACGAGCTGCTGGCGATGAGCGAGGAGTCGGACGGTCCGCTGTCCTACGACGGCGGATCCGCGCTGGCGCGGCCGGACGGGACCTGGGCCATCCCGCCGGTGACCGGTCGCGAGGAGCTGGTCATCGGCCGCATCGACACGGCCATGGTGCGGGCCGAGCGCCAGAGCTTCGATCCGACGGGCCACTACGCCAGGCCGGACGTGTTCTCGGTCGAGGTGGACAGGTCGCGGCTCGAGGCCTCGCGCTTCATCGACTGACCGATGTACGTGTGAGGAGGCTCCGATGGATCCCGGGCGAACGTGGTGGCGCAGCTTCGGATGCTCGTGCGTGTTCGCGGGTGTCAGCGGTGCTGCGGTCGCCGTCGTGCTCCAGGACGCGTCGGTGCTGGCCCCGTTCGTGCTGCTCGCGCTCGTGGCCACGCCGCTCGTGCACCTCGCAGCTGCTCTGCCGACGAGCGTGCTCTGGCCGGTCGCTCTTGCCACGTTCCTCGTCGGGTCGGGCGCGATCGTGTACGGGTTCTTCATCAGCGACGACGGGACGGTGCAGGCCCTCGGTGTGCTCGGTGGGACCGCGGTGGTGACAACGGGACTGCTCGCCCTCGTGGCGCTTGCGGTGGCTCGGTCGAGGCGAGACCGCCGGGATGCGGCCTGACCTCGACCGAGGTAGGCCGCCTAGCGGCCCATGAGCTTGGCCATGTGGCGTCGGGCGTCGGCGGGGCAGCTCCACTTGATCGCCATGGGCTTGCCGAGCGCGGCGGCGATGCAGTCGGCGGCCTTCTCCCGGCCGTCCTTGCCTGTCGGTCCCCACTTGGCGACATGCTTCGAGGACTCCTCCCAGCCGGTCTGCTTCTGCCAGGCGTGGCCCATCTCGTGCGACACGACGTACTCGAGCCGCTGCTGCGAGGCGAACGCCTTCTTCCCGACGTAGACCTTGTTCGATGACGGGTCGTAGGTGCCCCACGGGCAGCGGCCAGCGGCGGCGTGACCGGGGTAGCAGCCGACGACGATCTCGACGTCCCACTGCCGCCAGGGGAACCCGGTGCCGTCGGCAGCGCGGATGGCGGCGCGGAGCTGGGCGCTCTCGCTGGAGGACTCCGCTGTCTTCGTTGCCGGGGCGCCCTCGTTCGCGAGTGCGGCGGTGGGTGCAACCAGGAGTGCGGCGGCCGCGGAGATCGCGGTGATGACGGTGGTGGCGCGGGTGCGCATGGGAGGCTCCGGCAGAGGGGCGGCGACCGTCCGTGGTCGCTGCGTTGCGAGGACTCACGGCATCGCGAGCCTCGTGGTTGAGCCGGAGGGGGGTAGCGAGGGTTCCGTCATGTGTTGTGTGTGTTCTGGCGCACGGGGCATGGCCGGGTGGACCGGGTGGGTAGCTCATGCGGAACGGCGTCGTTGGCTCTGTCCGCACGGGGTTTCGTTTCGTCCGCTCGGCGTGTCGGTGTCGTCGCAGCGATCCCTTGGTGCTG
>JBFGFG010000131.1:0-7139 GCA_041579655.1 Nitriliruptoraceae bacterium | reverse complement strand
GGGAGCGGCCCCGAACGTTGGTCAGTCGCGCAGCTGGAGACAGTCCAGCCCTCCCGGGGGGGTAGCGCGACATCCCCTCCCCAACTTCGCAAGTTCACCCCTAGACATCACGGAGACCCCACGATGCTCAACTCATTCCGCCGCCACGGAGCCGCCATCGGCGCCGTCGCCGCACTCTCGCTCGCACTCGCTGCGTGCAGCAGCGACACCACCGACACCACGGATGACGCCGCCGGCGACATGACCGAGGGTGACATGGAGTCCGCTCTGACCCTGACCCCCGTCGGCGAGGCCTGCGCGGCCATCGACCCCGACGGTGAGGGCTCGTCCGAGGGCATGGCCGACGACCTCGTCGCCACCGCCGCCTCGAACAACCCGCTGCTGACCACCCTCGTCGCCGCCGTCGGCGCCGCCGGCCTGGGCGACACGCTCAACGGCCTCGAGGCCGCCACGGTGTTCGCTCCGTACAACCCCGCGTTCGAGGCGTTCTCCGAGGACGAGCTCAACGCTCTGCTCGCGGACACCGACCAGCTCTCGTCGGTGCTCACGCTCCACGTCATCGGTGAGAACCTGACCCTCGCGGACCTCGAGTCCAAGGGTTCGGCCACCACCGTCAACGGTGAGACCATCACCTTCGACTTCGCTGCTGGCGTCGAGTCGGGCCTCCCGACCGTCACCGCGTCCAACACGGCCAACGTGCTGTGCGGCGACATCCAGACCGCCAACGCGACCGTGCACCTGATCGACACCGTGCTGCTCCCGGGTGGCGAGGCGTCCATGGACTCCGCGCTGACCCTGACCCCGGTTGGCGAGGCGTGCGCCGCGATCGACCCCGACGGTGAGGGCTCCTCCGAGGGCATGGCCGACGACCGCGTCGCGACCGCCGCATCGAACAACCCGCTCCTGACCACCCTCGTCGCAGCCGTTGGCGCTGCTGGCCTCGGTGACACCCTGAACGGCCTCGAGGCTGCGACCGTCTTCGCTCCGTACAACCCGGCGTTCGACGCGTTCACCGAGGACGAGCTCAACGCTCTGCTCGCTGACACGGACCAGCTCACCTCGGTGCTCACGCTCCACGTCGTCGGTGAGAACCTGACGCTCGCGGACCTCGAGTCCAAGGGCACCGTCACCACCGTCAACGGTGAGGACATCACCTTCGACTTCGCCGCTGGTGTCGAGGCCGGTCTCCCGACCGTCTCCGCCTCCAACTCCGCGAACGTCCTGTGCGGCAACATCCAGACGGCGAACGCGACCGTCCACCTGATCGACACGGTTCTTCTCCCGTGACGTGACGCGGAGACCCGCTGCTTCCCCCGAGCGACTCCGCACCGCATGAACCTGACGGCCACCCTCACGGGTGGCCGTCAGGCTGTTTCCCCGCGGATCGATGTGTGGTGTCGACGTGCGGTGGGGGACCACCGGGCAGTCCTGGGAGGCATCCGTCACGAACCAACCTACGATGGTGTAACCACCGCGCGGGCCCGTCGCGTGTCACCGAACTCGACAGGACCCTCGATGCGGATCGGACTCGTGCTCGGTGCGGGCGGATACCCGGGCTGGCCGTTCCAGCTCGCGGTGCTCGACGCCGTGGAGCGCTACCTCGACGTCGACCTGCGCACGGCCGAGGTCATGGTCGGTACGTCCGTGGGCGCGATGACGTCGCTGCTGCTGCGGGCCGGCTTCTCGGCTTCAGACATGCTCGCCCACGCGCACGGTGACGCGATGTCCAGCGACGGCCACCACCTGCTGCACGAGGTGCTCGAGCCCGCGGGACAGCTGCCGCCTGCGTTCCCGTCCTGGAAGCTGCCGACCCCGCTGGTCACCGGCGCGCCCGCGTCGTGGTGGGCGATGTCCGGGCAGGGGCGGCGACGCAGCTGGGTGCCCGGTGCGGCCTCGATGCTGGTCCCGCGCGGACGCACGGACCACGGCGTGTTCGGTGACGCTGCCGACTCGCTGCTGCCGGCCTGGCCCGACCGCGACACCTGGATCGTGGCGATGCGCGCCAGCGACGGCGTGCGGCGCGTGTTCGGTCGCGACGCCCACACCACGCCCGGGCTCGCGGTGACCGCCGCGTCATCCATCCCCGGCTACTTCGCCCCGGTGGCGATCGACGGGACCGCGCACGTCGACGCCGGCGTGCTGTCCACGACCCACGCGGAGCTGCTCGTGGAGCGCGACGACCTCGATCTGGTCGTGGTGGTCCCGCCGATGGCGGCGGCGTCCCCTCGCAGCGTCACCATCGACGCGCCGTTGCGCTGGCTGGTCAACGCGCAGATCGCCGACGAGGTCTCGACGCTGCGTCACGCCGGACACGCGGTGGCCGTGCTGTCGCCGCCTGCCGCCGTCGTGCGGGCGATGCAGGGCGACCCGATCCGGATGTCGCCGGCGCGCGTGGCCCGGACCCTGCGTGCGACGGGGGAGTGGGCGAACGCCACCGTCGGTCACGCGATCGACGACGCGGTCTCCTCGCGCGTGCGTGCGGTGCGACCGGCGACGGCCAGGCCGGGCGACCAGCGACGCGCGGCGGTGTGAGCCCTCGGGGCCGTGGTGGTCCTTCGGCGCGTTCCGGAGCGCATACCGTCCCAGACACCAACCAGGAGACCCAGATGGCGTCCTTCACCGTTCTGTACACCAAGCCCGAGACCGACGCGGACGCGTTCGTCGAGGAGTACAACCGCGACCACCTCGCGATCGCCGAGAAGTTCCCGAAGATGACCGGTCACACCACGACCATCTTCAGCGGCACGCCGCGTCGCACCGCGCCCGCCTACTTCCTGATGTTCCAGGGCCAGTGGGCGAGCGACGCCGACCTCATGGAGGCGATGCAGGACCCCTCCATCATGGAGGCATCCGGTCACGCCATGGGCATGCTGCAGAAGTACGGCAACTCGGCAGAGATGCTCATCGGCGACTGATCTGTCGATGACACAGCTGAGGGCGGCCCCGACGGGCCGCCCTCACGTGTTGCCGTGGGTCGTTGTGGTCAGACGTCGGCGGTCGCCTGGACCCGCAGCGCAAGCATCGCGACGTCGTCGCCGGGCACGCCGCCGTCCACGGCGTCCACCACCTGCAGCAACAGCGTGACGACGTTGGCCGGCTTGGTGGCGCCGACGCCGGCCAGCGCCTCCTTGAGGCCTGTGAGCCCGAGGAAGTGGCCACCCTTGGTGCGGGCCTCGATCAGGCCGTCGGTGTACAGCAGCAGCAGGTCGCCGGGCCCGAGCACGATGGTGGCGGTGTCGACGGCCGAGTCCGGGAACAGCCCCAGCACGGTGCCGCCGAGCAGCACCTCCTCCACGCTGCCGTCGGCGCGACGCACCAGCGGCGGCGGGTGGCCGGCGTCGGCCAGCTGCACCTCGAGCGTGTCACCCACGCGCCGAGCCGCTCCGGCGAGCGCGGTGAGGAACTTGCCGTCCTGGGACTGGCGACCGACGGCGGTGTTGAGACGTTCGAGGATCGCACCGGGCGTGTTCTCGGTGAGGGCCAGCGCGCGAGCCGTGTAGCGCGCGAGCCCCGCGATGGCCGCGGCCTCCGCGCCCTTGCCGCTGACGTCCCCGAGCAGCATGTGCCACGTCCGGCCGTCGTTGGAGTACAGGTCGTAGAAGTCGCCGCCGATGTCCGCCGGCCCTGCTGCCCGGTACTCGGCCGCGACGTCGACCCCCGGGATCTGCGGCAGCACCGGGGGCAGCAGCGAGGACTGCAGGGCGCTGGCGATCTCGCGCTCGGTCTGGTGCAGCTGCGCGTTGTCGATCGCCACGGCGATGCGCTCCGCGAGGTCGCTCGCCAGGCGGATGTCCTGGCCGGAGTAGCGCCGGCTGATGTCCGTGGTGACGAACGACAACGTGCCGAGCGTGTGCCCCCGGGCGCGCAGCGGCACGATCAGGAACCAGGCAGCACCGAGCTCCTCGATCAGCTGCTCGAGCTCCGGAGACGGCGGCATCCCTGGCCATCGCAGCGCCTCGGTGGCGGTGACGACCAGCGGTGCACCGGTCGTGACCACGTGCTCGACGATCGGTGGCGTCCGGTCGAGCGTGACCGCGTGGCTCGCGTCGCGCACCTGACCCATCAGCGGCGCAGCGGCCGGGTCGATGTGGGCGGCGTGGCTGGTGCGGAAGCCACGCTCGTCGATGATGCCGATGCCTGCCGCGACGCCGAGCGTCGGCAGCATCAGCCGGATGACCTCCTCGAGGGCCAGCTCGATCGAGTCCGTGCCGAGCAGGATGCCCGTGACGTGCGCGAGCAGACGCTGCGACTGCTCGGCCCGGCGTCGGCGCGTGACCTCTGCCTGCAGCTCTGCTGCGCTGACGTCAGCACCGAGGTCGCTCGCGCGCAGCAGCTCGATGGCGCTCAGCCGCATGTCGAGGATGTCGACCACGATGGCCGCCAGCTCGGTGAGCACGCGCTGCTGCGACTCGTCGAAGGTGCGTGGCTCGACGTCGATCACCGACAGCGTGCCCAGGTTCCCGCTCGCCGTGCGCAGCGGGGCACCGGCGTAGAACCGCAGGCCCATCGGGCCTGTGACGAGCGAGTTGCTGCAGGTGCGCTCGTCGGTCAACGCGTCCTCGACGACCCAGACCTCGTCCTGCATGATCGCCGAGGAGCACAGGCCGGACTCCCGGGTGATCTGCTCGACGTCCAGGCCGTGGTGGCTCTTGAACCAGATGCGGTCCTCGTCGACCAGGGTGACGAGCCCGACCGGCGCGTCGAACAGCGCCGCGGCGAGTGCGGTGATCCGGTCCAGCGCGGCCTCGCGCGGCGTGTCGAGGATCTGCTGGGCGCGCAGCCCATCGAGCCGGACGAGCTCGACAGCGTCCCTGTCGGGGGACTGCACGAGGTCAACCATCAGACACTCCAGCGAATCGGACTGAACGGGCGGCACAGACTGTACATATGGCCAGTGCGTGCGCGTGCGTCACCACGGACCGACCGCGCGTGCAGTGCGCTCGTCGCGCTCGCCGGGCGTCCGGTCAGGCGTCCGGTCAGGCGTCCGGGAGCTCGGCCCGGGCCTCGCCCTGGCCGTGGGCCTCGAGGTCGTAGCCGACCTGGCAGAAGCCGTGGTTGCAGTACCCGCGAGGGTTCTTGTGGAGGTACTGCTGGTGCTCCTCCTCGGCGTAGTAGAAGCGCCCGTCGCCGGCCTCGGCCAGCGGCGCGAGCTCCGTCGTGATCTGTCCGAACCCGGCCTCGGTCAGCGCCGCCTGGTAGCGGTCGCGCGACGCGAGCACGGCGTCGCGCTGCTCGTCGGTGGTCCAGTACACGCCCGAGCGGTACTGGGTGCCGACGTCGTTGCCCTGACGGTTCGCCGTGGTCGGGTCGTGGTTCTCCCAGAACAGCTTCATCAGCTGATCGACCGAGACCTCGTCCGGTCGGTACACCACGATGACGGCCTCGGTCGAGCCTGTCTGGCCGGTGCACGACTCGCGGTAGGTCGGGTTGGGAGTGAAGCCGGCCGCGAAGCCGACCCCCGTGGTGAACACGCCGTCCTGCTGCCAGAAGAAGCGCTCAGCGCCCCAGTAGCAGCCCATCGCGACCACCAGCGTCTCGGTGTCCTGAGGGAACGGCGGGGTCATCGAGCTGCCGAGCACCGCGTGGACACCCGAGATCTGCATCGGCTCGTCACGGCCGGGCAGGGCCTCGTCGGCGGTGATCATCGTGGGGGAGCGGAACAGGCCGAACACCATGGGTGACTCCAGCTGCATCGGAGGGTGGGGGAGCGCTCGGACGGAGCGAACCACCTCTGACAACGCAGCACCCTGCCCGGTTGTGCCCGGCCGGGGTGGTGTGCGCCATCGTTCACCGCGATGTCATCCTCTCCGTAGGCTGGCTCGCCACCCGCGCAGCCACCCTCGACCCGCCGGAGGACGCGATGCCGCACGCGCTCGGACGCCGGGACGGACGCTGGGCCGTGCGTGCGCTCGGCGTCGCCCTGGTCGGGTTGCTGCTGCTGTTGGTGCCGGGTGAGGGTGAGGCGACCCGCATCGACGGCAGCCTCGTGCTGCGCCTGCGCAGCTCGGGCGCGCTGGCAGAGGGTGTGCGCCTGGCCGTGCTCGGCGAGGGGCCGGAGCTGATCGTCGCCAACACCGCCGGTGGCGTCGTGGTCGTGCTCGACGACGAGGGCGAGCCGTACGTGCGGCTCGACGCGCGCGGCGTCGCGGTGCGCCCGACGTCGCCGGTGTGGACCGCTCAGGACAGGACGGATGCTGAGGGTCGGACCGTCGACGAGCTCGGCTACGTGCTCGTGGACGAGGGGGCTGACCACGCGTGGATCGACCCGCGCACCCAGCCGCCGGAGGGGGCGGTCACGGACGCGGTGCGCGCCGATGACGAGGAGACGCAGCTGGTCCGCTGGGAGATCGTGGTCGACGTGGACGGTGAGCGGCACGACGTCGCGGGAGAGACGGTGTGGCTGCCGCTGGCCGTGCGCCGCGCGGGGGAGGTGCCGCGCTCGGCGGTGCCGACCGAGTGGCTCGTGGCGGTGCTGGTGGCGGGCGCGCTCGGCGTCGTGCTCTGGCGCCGGAGGGCGTCCGGTGGTGGGTCGAGGCCCTGAGGGGACCATGACACTTGCGTAACATAAGAAATTATGTTACGTTCCGTCAGCCCTCACGACCCACCACCACGGAGCGCTCTTGCAGATCCCCATCGGCACCTACCTCGTCCACCCTGTCCACGGTCCGACGGTGCTGGTTGACGTGACGCAGCGCGAGATCGGTGGCGAGGTCCGGGAGTACGCCGTGCTCGAGCACGTCGAGCAGGACCTGGTGCTGCAGCTGCCGATGGCGACGCTGGACGAGCACGAGCTGCGACCGGCGATGAAGAAGACCGAGGCCAAGGACGTGCTGGCCGTGCTCGAGGAGCCGGCGAGCGGTCTGAGCCTGACGTGGCGCCGGATGCGCGTGCGCAACCAGGCGAAGATGACGTCCGGCGAGCCGTCGCAGCTCGCTGAGGTCATCCGCGACCTGCGCGGCAAGCGCGACGAGAAGGGCATCTCGCCGTCCGAGCGCACGATGCTGCGCAGCGCGCGGGCCCGCCTCGAGCAGGAGCTCGACCTCGCGCTGGACCGTGACGCCTCCGAGGTCGTCGCCGAGCTCCTCGACGCCTGACCGACACCTGACCTGCGGACCTGCAGCCGCGGCCTTCTGGCCGCG
>JBFGFG010000130.1:0-7252 GCA_041579655.1 Nitriliruptoraceae bacterium | reverse complement strand
TCCCCTGGGTGAGCTGTGAAACAGGAATGCTTCGGCATCGCCGGGCCGCGCACCTGCTTTCGCTGTCGACGCTGCGTCAGGTCTGACCTCCTCAGGCCGCTGTGCCGCCGCACACCACGTGGGTCAGGGGAGGGGATGAGGACAGCAGCATCGAAACCCCAGACATGTCCATGATCTCCAAGCCCCACGAGGCCACTCCCATGCGCATCTCCCTCATCGCCGCGTCCAGCGCGCTGGCGCTCGCCGCCGTCGCCGCCGGTCCCGCCGTCGTCCAGACCTCCGAGCTCGCCGACGGCTGCCGCCTGATGGACATCGCCGCGACCCCCGAGGACGACACCGACGACATCACCCTGTGCGAGGAGCAGCTGTTCGTCCGCGCCGACGGCGCGCCGGTCTCCAACCTCGCCAGCGCCACGTTCTCGCACGAGGCGCCGAGCACCGCGCCCGTGGGCGGACTCGGCGTCGGCGGCAGCGCCACCGACATCGCTGCGCAGGGCGACCCGGCCCACGGCCTCGAGGTCACCGGCACCTTCACCGGCGCCGTGGACAGCTTCGACATGGACGTCTACCTGCTGATGCCGAACGGCGTCACCGGCCGGCACGGCACCACGCCGCAGGTCGAGATCGACGGCTTCAACTTCGGCGGCAACCTCGTCGACACCACCGTCACGGCCGGCCCGAACGGCACCGCCATCGCCCACATCCGCATCGACGGGATGCTCGAGCTCTGGCCGCTGCTGAAGTTCTCCTACGACGCGGACGCCGAGCACACGCTGCGCGTGAACCTGTCGCCGTACTACATCGGTGACGACGGCGCGTACCTGTACGACGGCACCGACGTGCCGACCAACGTCGTGCTGAACCAGAGCTGACAGACACGCTCCGACGGCGGCGCGTCCCGACCTCGGGGCGCGCCGCCGCTGCTCTTCTCCGTGGCGCCCACGCGTGAGCGCGTGACCGCAGCGCCTCTGGTTCGTTTCTCCTGGTGTCCAACCCATTCGAGGTCCCCGTGCAGCTCGCCCGTCAGCCCGTCGTGATCGCCGCCGTCGCCGCGTTCGTCCTGCTCGGCAACGTCGCCGAGCTCGCCAGCCGCCCCGAGACCGGTCTCGGCATCGACGACGGACGTGGGACCGCGGCCGTGGGGCTCCCCGGTGACGAGGACAGCGACGGCGCGACCGGCCAGAGCATGACCGGCGACGAGACCGCTGACGGCGGCGCCTTCGCCGACGGGGGCGACGGCTCGACCGGCGGCTCCGGCGAGGGCGGCACGTCCGGCGAGGGCGTCGACGGCGCTGCTGGCTCGGCCGGCGCGGACGGCGGCACGGTGGTGGACGACCCGCAGCCCGTGGCTGCGCTCACGGCACCGGCCTCCGGGACCTACGTGTACGACTCCAGCGGCAGCTGGCAGCTGACCGGCGACGTGCCGCACACGCTGCCGGACACCAGCGAGGCCACCGTCGCGGTGAGCGGCACCGGCTGGACGCTGCGCGTCGCGGCCGGCAACGACTTCGTCGACAGCTACGGCTTCGACCTCGGCGGCGACGGGATGGACTGGAGCGACTGGTCGCTGGACCGGGTGTTCTTCGGCACCGCGAGCACCACCGTCTACACCTGCTCCAGCGAGGAGCGGTTCCACACGGCCGACAACGCCAAGGGCCGCACGGTCCAGCACGGCTGCACCGGCCCGCAGGGGCTGACCTCGGCCGGCCCGGTGCGCACCGTCGGCGTCGAGTCCCTGACCCTGTCCGAGGGCGGCGCCGTCGAGACGACGCACCTGCGCTACGAGTACGAGGTCGGCAGCCCGGACTGCGAGGGCCAGGGCGTGCTCGAGCTGTGGCTGGACCGGACCACCGGCATGCGCGTGCAGGAGATCCGCTCGATCCGCTCGACCTGCACCGACCCGGTGGCCGGCACGGCCACCACGTACGAGGAGTCAGTGCGCTTCCGCCTGCGCTCGGCCACCCCGGCCTGACCGGTCACGACCCCCTGATCACTCCGTCAGGAAGCGGTCCGTCACGTCCTCGCCGGCCGCGTCGGTGACGGTGAGCTCGAACTCCTGCAGCCTGCCGTCGTCCTCGTCGACCGGTACGAAGCCGAAGCCGAACAGGAAGTACGGCGAGCTCGGCAGCGTGAGCGTCTCGTCGAGGCCGTTGCCGCGCACGCGCAGCGTGGATGCGCCGTCGCGGTTGACCCCGTACACGAACAACGCCGGCTGCTCGCCGGCGCTCGGGTTGAACGCCGTGATGCTCCAGCGGAGCGTGGAGCGCTCCGTCGACATCGGCTCGCCGAGGATCTGCGGCGTGTAGCGCCTGCCGGGGACGCGCTCGAAGCTGGCGAGCCGCGCCAGCTGACCGTCCGGCCGCTGGTCCGTCCCGAGCAGGTAGGTGTGTTCCTCGACGTCGGCCCGGGCCACGACCGCGCCGTCCTGCCAGCTGTCGAGGGCCACACCGTCGATGCCGTCGATGCCCTCGCCCAAGGTCTCGCTCGCGATCATCACCATCATCGTCGGTACGACCAGCGCGACGGTGCACAGCGCCGGCACCAGCGCGTGGCGCAACGGCTCTCCGACGGGCGCCGCGCCGGCGCGCTCCAGCAGCGCGCGGCTCCCCGCGTGCCGCTCCAGCAGCGCGAGGGCAGCGCGGGCGAGCGCCCAGCCGAGCATCGCGCCTGCCGTGTTGAGGAGCACGTCGTCGACGTCGATCGCGCGGGCTCGCGAGGCGAGCTGCGTCAGCTCGATCAGCACCGAGATCGCGGCCACCCGCCATGCCAGCTGTGCCGCCGTGCGCAGGCGTGGGTAGAGCACCACCAGCATCGCGCCGAGCGGAAGGAACAGCAGCAGGTTGCCGACGATGTTCCGGAACGCGACCTGCGGCGGGGTTTCGCGCAGGAGCTGGAGCGTGCTCGCGAACGGGACCAGGCTCGAGCGGCCGTTCCAGTCGTAGAAGATGATCTGCAACGGGAAGAACGTGAAGTGGACGATCACCATCGTCCACGCGAACAGCGCCGCGACGGCGAGCTCGCGGACGGGCTCGACGCCGCGATGACGCCACAGCATGACGCGCCAGACCAGCCACACCACGGTCGCGGCCGCCAGCGTCGGGGCCGACCGGAAGTCGATCATCATCGTGCGCTGCCCCTGCGCTCGGCGACCCGGTGTCGCCTCACAGCAGCGCGCCGCCGAGCGTGGTCAGCACCGAGATCGACAGCATCGCCCCGATCAGCAGCACGGTCTGCTGCCGCTGCGCGTTCGCCACGTCGGTCCTGAAGCTGGCGAACTCGATCCGGAGTCCCGCGAACTCGGTGCGTAGGTCGGCCATCTCGCGGCGCAGCTGCTCGCCGAGCACCTCGGTCGCGTGCGCGACGTCCTGCTTGGTCGCCACGTCGGCCCAGCCGACAGGGGGTAGCAGGCTCATCAGTGTGCTCGTGGGTTCCGGCCCCAACATCGACTCGAGCTCGGTGTAGAGCCGATGCCGTGACGCTTCGTCGACGCTCATCGTGCCACCTCCTCGGTGTCAGCGCAGCCGGTGTGTGCGGCGGGCGGGGTGGCCGCGCAGCACGCGTCGGAACGTCGAGGCGCGCCCCAGCTCCTCGGGTTCGCAGGGGTGGGTGGCCATGCGGATCTCGGCGTTGTCGACCGGCTCGACGAACGCGCCGCCGGCGAGGGTCAGCGCCACGTCGCGGCCTCGCGCCTCGGCGTACCAGGAGCCGTGGCGGTGCGGCTCGCTCGGTCGTGCCTCGGCGCAGGGCAGGTAGTCCTGCACCACGGCGTCCCAGCGGACGCAGCCGCGCGGGGGCCGGCTCGCGTCCAGCCCGAGCACCCACGGCTCGGTCAGCCCGATCGCCTCGGCACGCACCCGGTCCGCGAGCCACGCCGGGCGCGAGCAGGCGGTGTCGTCCCACCGCAGCCGTAGCCCGTCGGCGGACTCGGCCACCACGGCCATGTCGACGTAGCCGCCGGCCGCGTACGGCATCGCCAGCAGCCGCGACAGCTGGTGGCTGACCCACAGCATGAAGCCCTCCTCGCCGCGCTGGGTCGGGTCCCCACGCTCGGCACGGGACGCGGAGTGGGCGAAGCCGAAGGCTTCGGGGACGAGTCCGCCGGTCGGGTCGTCGAGGTAGAGGTCGGGCAGCACGCGGATTCCTGTCGTGGGTGGTGCCTGCACCCTCACCCGATGCCGCCAGCGCATGTCGAACGTGTCGTGGGCCCCTGTGGACGGAGCGGACGCGGTGACGCGTCACAACGGAGATGGGGCCCCGGACGGCGAAACCCTCCCGTACCGCCACCCGTGCGCGCTCCTCGAGCCGCGCGGTCTCGATCCGGGAGCCCGCCGTGTCCTCGTTCCGTCTCCGTCCTGCCGTCGCCGTGCTGGCCGTCGCCGCCATCGGCGCCACCGCGTTCGCGCCCGCCATGGCCCCGACCCGCGAGCTTGCGACCACGGCCGACACCACCGGTGCGCAGCTCGTCGTCGACACGCTGCCGGTCGAGCCGGGCGACCTGCTCGCGGGCGTCGCGACCGTGGACGCGACGTGGCACGTCGGCGCCGCGGCCGGCCAGTACGCGGACATCCGCAGCCCGTGGGAGGAGCCGACGGGCGACATCGACCCCTCGATGCACGCCACCCTCAAGGCGCGCTCGAGCGGGGTCCAGTCGCGGCTGACGATCCGCGCGCTCGTGCTCGACGACGGCGAGGACCGCGTCGCGCTGGTGAAGTCCGACAACTACCTCGCCCAGGACCAGCTGCTGCGGCGCGTCGCTGCAATCCTCGCCGAGGGCGACAGCGGCATCACGCACGACCAGATCCTGCACTCCGCCAGCCACAACCACAGCTCGGCGTACTACACCACCCCTGCCGTGGGCGTGTGGGTGTTCGAGGACGTGTTCGACCTGCGGATGTTCGAGTACCAGGCGCGCGCGATGGCCTCGGCGATCGAGGAGGCCGCGGGCGGTCTCGCGCCGGCGCGCCTCGGCGCGACCACCGTCGAGCACCACGTATTCAAGGGCAACATCTCCGGTCCGACCATCACCGAGGACGGCTCGCCCGGCGGCTACCCGCGTGAGTTCGGCGACAAGGGCCTCGTGGTGATGCGCGTGGACACCCTCGACGGCGGCGTCGCGACGCCGCTGGCGACGTGGGTCAACTGGGGACAGCACCCTGAGTCGCTCGACAGCTACGGGCTGATGACGGCCGACTTCCTCGCCCCGCTCGAGCGCTTCGTGGCGCAGGACACCGGCACGACGCTGGTGTTCAGCCAGGCGGACGTCGGCTCGGCCGAGGGTCCGTACACCGGCTGGAACCGCGGCTACCGCGACGACGGCACGCTCACCGCGTGGGGCCACGTCGGCTTCGCGCAGACCGACCGTGGTGCCCGCCTGCTCGCCGACTCCGTGGTGGAGGGCTTCGACGCGCTCGGCCGCGGCGAGGGCGACGTCCCGTTCCGCACCGACGTGGACGTCGAGATGATGTCGACCTTCGTGTCGCTGCCGTACTCGCAGCCGCTGCCGGGCGTGTCCAACTGCCGCACCGAGCCGACGCTGCAGGGCGACCCGGGTGCCCCGGTGCTCGGGCTGCCCGACTGCGCCCGCCCGGGCAACCCGTCGCGCACTGACCTGATCACCGAGAACCTCAAGGAGCACGGCATCCCGGTGCCGGCGTCCTACGCCGCGCCGTCGTACGGCGCCGTGGAGGAGTCCGCTCGCCTGCTGCTGCAGGTCGTGCAGCTCGGCGACGTCCTGCTGGCGTCCTGCGCCTGCGAGGCCCAGGTCGACCTGATCCTCAACCTCGAGTCGCGCCTCAACGACGTCGCCGACGACCAGTGGGACGGCTTCGACTGGTCAACCTACGGCGACGGCTGCACCGTCGCCGAGGGCACGGCGAGCTGCAGCTACCCCAACGGCGAGGGCCGCATCACGCTGGCCGAGTCCGCGCTGCAGAAGATGCTCACCGACGTCCACGGTGACCCCGAGGGCTGGGACGCTGCGGCCAACACGCTCGACGAGATGGCCGACCGCTTCCCGGGCAACTTCACCCGCAGCGAGCTCGCGGCCGAGGACGGCTTCGAGATGGTCGTGGGGCTCGGACACACCGGTGACTACAACGGCTACACCGTCAGCTACCGCGAGTTCGTCAGCCGCGACCACTACCGCAAGGCGCTGACCTGCTGCGGCCCGCACACCGCCGACTACATGGTCACCCGCCTGCTGGCGATGGTGACCGAGATGCGCGGCGGCCCGGCGTACGCCGGCGAGCTGCACGACGAGGTCATGCTCGCCGACGAGGCCCGCGCGGTCGCGTTCTCGGTCGCGCTCGGCGCCGCCGCCAGCGCCGAGTACGACGCGTGGCAGGCATCGCTGGCCGACGACGCCGGCACGGCCGAGATCACCGAGCAGCCGGCGAGCATCGGCCGCTTCGAGACCGCCACCCTGCGCTGGGTCGGTGGCTCCAACGCGCTGGACAACCCGGTCGCGCGCGTCGAGCGGGAGGTCGCGCCCGGCGTGTGGGAGACCCACGCCGACGCCAGCGGCGGCGTGCCCACGGGCATGCAGTGGCCGCAGGGCGTGGCCGGCCTCGCCGACGCGTACACCGGCAGCCACGTGTGGGAGTGGTACGCCGCGTTCGAGGCGTACGTCGCCGGGCCGGACGGCTCGCTGCCGTCCACCCCGACCGGCAGCTACCGCTTCGTCATCGACGGCGTGCGCCGCGAGGGCGGCGCGGACGTGCCGTACACCCTGACGTCTGACGTGTTCGAGGTCGCCCCGTGGACGGCCGCGACCGACGCGGTGACCGCCGTCACCGCTGACGCCACTGGCATCACGGTCGAGCTCGGCGCCGTCGCGCGCCGCCCTGCCGCGCTCGCCGGCATCCCGCTGGTGGACTACCCGCGAACCTCGCCGTCCTCCCCGTTCGACGTGATCGGCGACGACGACCGCACCGACGTCTGCAAGACCTGCAGCTTCGGCCCGTGGGCGTTCGTCGGCGAGGTCGTGCACGCGACCGTGTCCGTCGCAGGTGCGACCCACGTCGCCCGCGCCGACGCCACGAGCCCGCAGACGCTGCGCGCCGCGGTCCCGGGTGTCGCGCCCGGCACCCCGGTCGTGGTCACGCTCACCGACGCGGCGGGCAACACCGCCACCGCGACGTTCAACGCCGGCTGACAGCACCGGGCCTCTGACCCAGCCGCAGCGGTGGCGGCAGCGCGATCCGGGCACGCCGCCACCGCCTGCGGCACCCTCGGCCCGACGCGCTCCGTCCGG
>JBFGFG010000129.1:0-7278 GCA_041579655.1 Nitriliruptoraceae bacterium | reverse complement strand
GTCGGCAAGGACGGGGTGGTCACGGTCGAGGAGTCGAACACCTTCGGCATGGACCTCGAGTTCGTCGAGGGCATGCAGTTCGACAAGGGCTACCTGTCGCCGTACTTCGTGACCGACCCCGAGCGTCAGGAAGCGACGCTCGAGGATCCCTACGAAAACATGGGTGCCCAGCTGGTCAAGGAAGTTGCGACCAAGACCAACGACATCGCAGGTGATGGCACCACCACTGCCACTGTGCTCGCTCAGGCGCTTGTGCGCGAGGGTCTGCGCAACGTTGCCGCCGGCGCCAACCCGATGTCCCTCAAGCGTGGCATCGACAAGGCCGTCGAGCGCGTCGTCGAGGAGATCTCCTCGATGGCTCGCGATATCGAGACCCAGGACGAGATCTCCCAGGTCGCGGCCATCTCGGCCAACAACGACCCGACGATCGGCGCCACCATCGCCGACGCGATGGCGAAGGTCGGCAAGGACGGCGTCATCACCGTCGAGGAGCACCACGCCTTCGGCATGGACCTCGACTTCGTCGAGGGCATGCAGTTCGACAAGGGCTACCTGTCGGCCTACATGGTCACCGACACCGAGCGCATGGAGGTCGAGTTCGAGGACCCCTACATCCTCGTCGTCAACCAGAAGATCTCGGCCGTCCAGGACCTCCTGCCGGTGCTCGAGAAGGTCATGCAGGCGGGTCGTCCGCTCGTGATCATCGCCGAGGACGTCGAGGGTGAGGCCCTCGCGACCCTCGTCGTGAACAAGATCCGTGGCACCTTCCAGTCGGCGGCCGTCAAGGCTCCGGGCTTCGGTGAGCGCCGCAAGGCCATGCTCCAGGACATCGCCATCCTCACGGGTGCGACCGTCATCTCCGAGGAGATCGGCCTGAAGCTCGACGGCGCGTCCGTCGAGGACCTCGTTCGCGCTCGCAAGGTCGTCATCACCAAAGACGGCACGACCATCATCGAGGGTTCCGGCGACGCCGACGCCATCGAGGGTCGCAAGAACCAGATCACGGCCGAGATCGAGAAGACGGACTCCGACTGGGACCGCGAGAAGCTCCAGGAGCGCCTCGCGAAGCTCACCGGTGGCGTCGCTGTCGTCAAGGTCGGCGCTGCAACCGAGACCGAGCTCAAGGAGATCAAGCACCGCATCGAGGACGCACTGTCCGCGACGCGCGCTGCGGTCGAGGAGGGCATCGTCGCCGGTGGCGGTACCGCTCTGCTCCAGGCCGTGAAGGGTCTCGACAAGCTCGAGCTCGACGGTGACGAGGCGACTGGCGCCAACATCATCCGTCAGGCGCTCTCCGCGCCGCTGTACTGGATCGCGTCGAACGCGGGCCTCGAGGGCTCCGTCGTCGTCGAGAAGGTGCGCGGCATGGAGCCGGGCATGGGCCTCAACGCCCTGACCGGCGAGTACGAGGACCTGGTTGCGGCCGGCGTCATCGACCCGGCCAAGGTCACCCGTTCGGCCCTGCAGAACGCGGCGTCCATCGCCGGTCTGCTGCTGACCACCGAGGCGCTCATCGCCGACAAGCCGGAGCCCGCGGGCGCCGGTGGCGATGACCACGGCCACGGCGGCGGCATGGGCGGCATGGACTTCTGAGTCCAGCCACCTGACGCGAGTCAACGTCGAAGCCCCCGCCATCACGGCGGGGGCTTCCTCGTGTGCCTCGGTCGCGTCGGCCTGCGTTGCGTCGGTGCTAGTGGCTGAGTCGTCGAGCGTGCGCCGCGCCGTGGCGCAGACCCGAACGCTCCGGCCACAGCGGCGACGGCGGCGGGAACGACGGACGGGCCAGCAGGTAGCCCTGTCCGAGGTGGATGCCGAGCCGCGCGAGCGTGTTCGCCTCGTCGGGGCGCTCGATGCCCTCGCCGATGATGGTCACGCCGTGCTCGTTGGCGAACGCGGTGATGGCCGCCAGCAGCGAGGCCTGCATCGGGTGCTGGTCGACGTCCATGACGAGCGAGCGGTCGATCTTGACGTAGTCGGGCCGCAGCTCGAGGATGTGGCGCATGTTGGCGTGGCCTGCCCCGACGTCGTCGATCGCGAGGCCGACACCGCGTGAGCGCAGCTCGTCGAGGGTGGAGCGCAGCGGCTCGTAGTTGCTGACCGGGTCGCGCTCCGAGATCTCGATCACGGTGTGGCTGCCCATCCGCTCGAGCCGGGGCCACACGATGCCGGCCGCCAGCGCGTCTGGGCTGAGGTTGACGAACAGCCGGGGCCCGTCGGGGCCGTACGGCCAGGAGTTGAGGGCGGCGTCCAGCATCGCGCCCTCGAGCTGCGACCGCTGGCCGGACTCCTCGGCGAGCTCGAGCCACTGGTCGGGGCGCAGCTGCGAGTCGCGGACGCGAGCGAGCGCCTCGTAGGCCAGCACGGCGCCGGTGCGCACGTCGACGATGGGCTGGAACACGCTGTGCAGCCCGCCGCTGCTGAGCAGCGTGGAGACCCGTGTGTGGACCGCCTCGCGGTCGTCGGGGGTGGAGGGGCCCTGCCCGTGCACCGAGACGCAGTCCCGGCCGGAGCGCTTGGCGGCGTACAGCCCCAGGTCGGCCGTCTCGCACAGCGACTCGACGGTGTCGGTCATCCCCGGCAGCACGGCCGCACCGAACGACATCGTGACCGGGACGGGGTCGGTGATCTGCCCCACGCAACGGCGGAAGCGCTGCGCAGCCTCGAGCGCGGCGGGGAGGTCGGCGTCGTGCAGCAGCACGGCGAACTCCTCGCCACCGACGCGTGCGACGTGGTCGCCGGCTCGGGCGTGCTCCCGCAGCGCCACGCCGACGCGCTCGAGCACGTCGTCGCCGACGCGGTGCCCGTGGCGGTCGTTGACCTGCTTGAAGTGGTCGATGTCGCCGAGCAGCAACGCGATCGGGGTACCGGAGCGCTGTGCACGTGCGACCTCGCCCGCGAGCACCTCCTGGAACGCCCGGTGGTTCATGCAGCCGGTGAGCGAGTCCACGTTCACCTGCAGCGCGAGCCGCTCCGCGAGGGCCTCCGTGCGCTGGGCCGAGCGGCGGTAGTTGCCGGCCGCGTACGCGAACGCCCACGACGACAGGGCGAGCACGCCGAGCGTCAGCCACACCCTGCCCGGCTCGGTCACGTCGGTGGCCACGGTCATGACGCCGACGGTCAGCAGCATCACGCCGCCGAGCACCAGCACCGAGCGCTGCGGGTACGCGATCGCCGCGAACAGCATCGGAACGGCGTAGTACAGCAGCATGGGGGAGTTCACGCCGCCGTCCGCGGCCGCCGCCAGCGTGATCGCCAGCGTGGCCACCGTGCTCCACGCGTAGAAGAACCACAGCGCACGGCGCGTCTGGAGCATCCGGGTCCACGGCAGCAGGCGCACGCCGAGCGTGAACACCGACGTGACCGCGATGATCAGCAGCAGCAGGTGCTGCAGCTCGCCGGCGCGTAGCCACACGTACGGCACCGACAGCGCCAGCAGGCCGAAGCTGACGCCCACGCCGAACCGGACGTGGCGTAGCCAGAAGTCCGGGTCGTCGCCCGGTCTCATCGCCTCCAACGTCCACCCCGTTCGATTCGCCCGATTTCCCTGTCGGCGGGCACGCTGGTCCCGTGAGCGCGGCAGGGCACTGCATGACGTCCCGTCAGGATTGCCCCGGACGTACGCTTCTCGCCGAACGTGGAGGGGCCGTGCCCGACGATCGACCCGCCGAGCCGCGCTCCAGCAGCCGTGACGGCCTCGTGGAGCCACCAGAGGCCGAGCTGCGCCGCTGGCTGCCTCCGCTGCCTGCAGACGACGCGCGGCACCCTCGGCGCACCGCCGAGAACGCGGCGACGTGGAACGGGGTGGTGTGGGGACGCCTCGGTCGAGGCGACCTCGCCTGGAGCTGGTGGGACAGCGTCGAGGACCCACAGCTGCAGCCGTGGATCGCGGCGGAGCGTGGCCGGCTGCTGCGTGAGGCCGGGCTGCACGAGCGCGCCAAAGAGCTGGAGGAGGAGGGGCTGCGGGCGGCCACGGACCTCGTGGACGTGGTGATGCTGCGGCTGTCGCTGGCGGCGGACCACGTCGGTCTCGGCAGCCTCGTCATCGCGCGCTCGGCGCTGGAGGGTGCGTCCGACATGCTCGACGAGCTGCCGGACGGTGCACGGGCGGGACGCCAGCGGCTGCGTCGCACGTGGGTCCGCACGGAGCTGGCGCTCGCCGACGGCCTGCCGTCGGACGGCAAGGCGCTGCCGTGGATCGACGTCGAGGGTCAGCTGCACTTCCCGGCGGACCACGCGCACGGCACCGACTTCCACCGCGCCAAGGGGCTGCTGTTCGCCGCCGTGGCGATCCACGAGCCCCGCATGCTGGTCGAGGCGGCCGCGTTGGCGCCCCCAGCCCTGCGGTGGGCGATCGAGCTCGCACGGCTCGACGCAGGGGACGACCGTGCCGCTGGCCGCGCGGTCGCCGCGTGGCGAGCCGTCACCGTGCCCCCGGTCGTGGCCGGCGAGGTCGCACGTGGCGCCACGGCCCGACGGATCGCGACCCTGGCCTGACCCGGTTCGTCAGCCCGTCAGCTCGGTCGGTCCGTCAGCTCGCTGCCCTGGCGGTGGGCGAGCGTGCGGCGCGTCGCGACCAGCGCGACGACGGCCAGCAGCAGCACCGCCGTGGCCAGGGCGCGCAGGCCGCCGGTGGCGGTCGCGCTGCGCACCACCGTGCCGGTCTCGGTCGTGATGACGGCCGTGGTCGCCCGGGGCCACGCCGCCGGTTCGACGAGGGCGGTGAGCACGGCGTCGGGCACCAGCAGGCGAGCGGGCAGCAGCCTGGTCCCACGTCCGCTGGCCAGCAGCGACACCAGCGTCGGGCTGGATGCGGTCGCGGTGACGACGCCGTCGGCCCCCAGCGTCAGCGCGGGCGCCTCGTCCGGGAGCCCCGACAGCACCAGCGCCTCGATCCGCACCGGGTCGGCACCCGCGGCGGCGTCGCCGCTGCCCGGCTCTGCCGCTGCGGTCACCTCGGCGGCAAGCAGCGCGGCGCTGTCGAGCGGGATCGCCACCGGGACCTCGAGCTGCTCGCCCGGTCGCAGCCGTGTGGCGGCGACGCCGACCGTCGCCCCGTCGAGGCTCCCGGGTGTGGCGGTGACCTGACCCTGACCGTCCACCAGCACGCCGTGCAGCGAGAACGAGACCAGCACGTCCTGCGCCGCGTCGGACCCGACGAGGAAGCGCAGCACGACGTCGCCGTCGGCCGCGCGCGCGACCGGCGGGTCCAGCGAGACGCCGCTGGCGTCCTGCGGCGACGGCCCGATCCGTGCCGGTGCGGCGACGGCCGCCAGGGCCGTGAGCGCAGCGACCAGCAGCAGCGCCGCCCACGCGAGGCGGGCTGCTCGGGGGACGGGTGCGGTGGCGGAGGGGCGGGACACACCCGCACGGTACGGCCCCGATACCGTCCGCCCGACATGGACACCTCCCGCGCAGCCCCCGCCGCCGACCAGACGTCCGCCGGTTCGGCGGTCGCGGTTCGGCGCGTTCCGGAGGGCCGCGTGCTGCTCGCGCTGACGCTCGCGCTGGCGACGGTGCTGACCGGCTGCGTCACGCGCACCTCCGACGGTGGCGAGGTCATCGTCAGCCCGGAGGACCGTGCGTTCGAGGTGCGCTCGGCCCGCGTCGCGCTCACCGAGCCGGTGCCCGCGCTCGTGGCGGAGATCGCCCGGGTCGTGGAGGCCGCCGAGCGCGTGTGGACAGCGCCGGGCGACAGCACCCAGCGCGCCCGCCTCGCGGTGGCGTTCGACCTCGAGCCGCTGCGTGCGGCCGCCCTCGGCATCGCCGAGGTCGAGGTCGTCGGCGCCGGGCCGGACGTGCTGGCCGTCAGGGACGTGCTGGCGCGGATGGTCGAGCGCGCCGAGGACCTGGGGGCGCAGGTCGAGCTGGAGATGGCCGAGCTCGCCGCCGTCGCGGAGACCGACGTGGTGCTGAGCGGGCTCGTGGAGGCGTGGGACGAGCCCGGGTCGTACTCGCGGCAGGTGACGCTGTTCCAGGAGACGGCGGACGCCGCCGCAGCGCTGGCCACGGAGCTGTCCACCAGGACTGCCGTCGTGCCGTGCACCGAGCTGTGGGGCCGGCGCTCGCAGGCCGCCACGCTGCTGGAGCAGCGCACGCTCGAGCTGCGCGACCTCATCCGCAACCGGGACGGCGAGCTGTTCGACGAGACCCGCTCCACGTACCGCGAGGACCCGTACGGCCTCGCGATGCGGCCTGGCGAGGCCGACGCCGCTGCTGCCGACGCCTGCTGGTCGGACGCCTCGGACGTCGCGGCGGCCGAGCCCGAGATGGCCGCGCTGGTCGCCGAGCTGAGCGGCGCGCTGGACCCCGCGGAGCTGCGCAGCTGACTTGACGCGCGCCTCGCGCCGTGTCAGGGTTGCTCCGTGGTGCGGACCCCCACCGTTACGCTCCGGGGGACTCCGTCCGACGTCCGGGAACGCTGTGCAGACCCCTCAGAACACCGATCAGGCCGGTGATCCACGAGGCCGCGCCGCGACGCGCGAGCTCGTCGAGCTGCTGCTGCTGCGCCACCGTCCCGTGCTCGTAGGCGCAGGGGCCGTCGTCGCCGTCGGGTTGCTGCTGACGCTGCTCGCCCCGGGCGTGCTGCCGTCGACCGCGCTGACCGGCGCCGTGGTCGGCCTGCTGGCCGTCGTGGCCGGCCTGGCGATGGCGATCGCCGTGGACTGGAAGGACGACGTCGTGCGTGGTCCTCGCCACCTGCGGCGCGACGGACACGCGGTGCTGGCGTGGGTGCCGTCCGCGGCCGTTGGTGCCGGCGGCGCCGAGCTCCTCGACGCCGTCGAGCGCCGTGTCGAGGCGGGCGGACGCTCGCGCCTCGTGCTGGTCGAGGCGGGCGGCGACGCCCGGCGTGTCGGTCGCGCCCTCGCTGACCAGGCCGCCGGTCGCGGCATGACGTCGCTGCTGGTCGACCTCCAGGACCTCGAGCGCCCGGCTGGTGTCGCCGACGTTGCTGCGGGGCGGATGCGCCTCGGTGAGGCCGCCATCATCGCCCCGGGTCGCCCGTTCGCGTCCATCGGCGCCGGTGGCGCCCCGCAGGCCGCGGCCGAGGCGGCTGTGAGCCTGCTCCAGCGGCCGCCGAGCGACCTGAAGCTGATGGTGGTGGTGGCCGCCGACGAGCCCGAGGGTGGTGGCGGGCTGTTCTCGGCCTGCGACCGCGTCGTGGCCGTGGTCGCCGCCGACCGCAGCACCCGGGCCGAGATCCGGGCCCTGAGCGCGGACCTCGCCAAGGCCGGCGCGACCGTCGAGACGCTCGTCGTCGGCGGGATGCAGCTCGACGAG
>JBFGFG010000128.1:0-7295 GCA_041579655.1 Nitriliruptoraceae bacterium | reverse complement strand
ACGGTTGATGCCTGTGGTCAGGACGTGACGGGCCAGCCCGCGCCGCTGGTGCTCGTCCTCGGTGCGCATCGGTTCGACCAGGCCGGTGCGCGACACGGGGTCGAGCCAGAACAGGCCGCAGGCGGCGAAGCGACCGTCGGCGCTGTGCACGGCGAGGTCCAGCTCCGGCCGGTACAGCGAGGTCTGCAGCAGCCGGGACTCGACGTCGGCCCCCACCCGCTCGACCATGTGGTGCGGGGCCGGGGCCGTGTCGCGCCGCGTGCTGAGGCGGTAGCCCTCGGCGAGCGGGCTGACGGCTGGTCGCTGCCCGGCGTCCAGCCACGACTCGACGAGCTCCGGCTCGAGCTCGCCGAACCCTCGCTGCTCGAGCGCGTCGAGCATCACGTCGTCTTCGGTGTCCACGGCGAAGGTGACGGCGGTGTCGCCCTCGTCCGCGGCGTGCTCGAGGGCCCGGTCCAGCACGGCCACGCGCCGCTCGCGGGTCGCGTCCGGCAGCAGCACGAGGTCGAGCCCGACCGAGTCGCCCCACCCGGTCGCGATCGCCGCAGCCTCCGGACGGCCGTGCCCGTCGACCCAGAGCTGCTGGGGGCGGGTGTCGGTGGCCCGCGGACGTGCCCACCACCACTGCAGGTCGGCGGCCTCGAACAGGCCCGCCGTGGGGTGTGCGGTCCGGACCCGCTGCAGCAACGACGTGACCAGACGCAGCGCGTCCAGCCCGGTGAGGTGCTGCTCCGTGAGGTGATCCATCGGCTGGAACCTACTGCTGCGGCACCGCGCCCCGGGCACCTAGCGTGGGCGTCGAGACGCGTCCCCGAGCCGAGGCAGCGCCGTGACCAGCACCGCCCTGCCGCAGCTTCCGGACGGGGTCGCGCTCGTGCGCACGACCGCAGAGTGGAACGAGCGCTCGCTGCCCGACGGGCTGCGTCGTACGCACCAGGTCGCCGAGGGCGTCTGGGGGCGTCTAGTCGTCCGGTCGGGCACCGTCGAGTTCGTGTTCGAGGACGATGACACCCGCGACATCACGCCCCGGAGATCAGCGCACGAACGTCGTGGACGGGCGCGACGAGCAGCCCGGCTGCCCGGAGCTCGCGCAGCAACGGCAGGTCGGCGACCCCGGCCTTGCCGCTCATGAGCAGATCGTGGGCTGACGGGTCGGCGGCGAGCGCCGCGTCCACGCCCCGCAGACCTCGCAGGTAGATCACGTCCTTGAGCGAGCTGCCGGACGCGCTGCTGTCGTGCATCCCCCGCTTGGCGCGGATCGCGATCCCGAGCGCGAGCTCGGGATCGGCGCCGTGGTCCAGCAGCAGCGTGAGCACCGCGTTGAACCCGCTGCGCAGCGCCTCGTCGGCGGCGAGCACCCGCAGCGCGAAGGTGCGGATCCGCTGGACGTCGTCCACCACCTGCAGCTCGTGCCACGTCGCGATGCCCTCCTCGGTCTCGTCGTAGCCGGGCGTGCCGAGGGTGAGCATCGCCAGCGGCTGCAGCGCCCCGTTCGCAGCGCGGTAGACGTGCGTCCCGACCTCGTGGACGATCAGGCCGCGGACCGCGGACGGCGTGAACGTCGCTCCGGCACGGACGCGGACGAGCGTGCGGCGCGCGTTGACGCTCATCCCCGCGACCATCCCGTCGTCGAGCACGACGTCCCACTCCCCCAGCCCCACCGTGTCCAGCACCTCGCGGATGGTGGCGACCGCCTCCGCTGCATCGACGCTCGCCGGCCCGCTCGCGGCAGCGTCGGCGGCGAGCACGCGGCGGGCGTCGGCGATGAGCGCATCGTCGGGCGCGCCGTACATCGCCAGGCCGAGCGCCGTGACGTCCTCGGGCGTGCGCGACCGGTACGCCGCGACCTGCTGCGCGGTGCGACGCGCACCGACGGCGACGAGCCTGCCGAGCGGGTCGGTCAGCGTGGCGTGCGCCTCGTCGGCGAATCGCTCGACCTCGTCGAGCACCGACGCCTCGACCGGGACGTACTCGAAGGCAGGCTCGGCCGGCAGCCGACCGTTTCGGAGCTCGGCGAGCAGCTCCTGCTGCTGGACGACACCACCGAGCGGGTCACGGTGGCGGGTGAGGTTCCACCGTCGCGCGTCCTCGGTCGAGCGCTCGGTCCACGCGTTGGCTCGGTCGAGCTCCCACGTGGCGCTCATCCGCGCCGACGACGCAGCAGCGCCGCGGCGGCGATGCCGACAGCACCGAGCGCCGCGAGCCCGCCTCCCGTGGTGGCCAGCGCCGGGTCCGTGCCCGAGCCGGTGCTCGGCGACGTGCCGGTGGACGCGAACACGAGCACGTGGTCGCCAGCCGGGACGCTCACCGAAACCGTGCCGTCGGCGTGCGCGACGGTGACCGCGGAGCCGTCCAGCGTCGCGGTCTCGAAGCCGTCGGCACCGTCGAACCGCAGCGTCGTGCCGTCGCCGGCGACATCAACGACGAGCCCGTCCAGCACCAGGCCCGCTCGGTCGGTGTCGACGCCGATGGCGGCCAGCCCCTCGCTGCGCACCGTCAGACGGTTCTCCGCCGCAGCGGCGTCGACGTACGCGGGGACGGTCACGTTGAGGTTGTGCGCACCTCGGCCGCTGGGCAGCTCGAGTCCGGCGTCCGGCGTCGAGCTCCGGGTCGCGTTCTCGGGGTCCAGCAGCGGGTCGCTGAGCGCGTGGCTGCGGGCGTCCACACGACCGGGGACGGCCGCGTCGCGCGAGGTGACGTCGTGCAACCAGTACGCGGTGTCGTGGATCAGGCCCAGCGCCACGTCGTCGTCGCTGTCGAGCGGTCGGATGAAGGTGATCTCGGCCGGAGCAGTCGGAGCGACCGACGCGTCGAGACGGTCGAACAACGGCACACCGATGTCGTAGAACGTCGACGAGTCGTGCGTCTTCATCGCCCAGTCGTAGTAGACGGTGTCGTAGCCGAGCGCGCTGAGCTCGTCGTAGATCGGTGCCGTGGACCGCGCGCCGGGGTCGAAGAAGTCCTCCTGCCCGTGGCTGATCAGGTGCGGCACGTGGCGCAGGTTCGGCAGCAGGTCGGTGGCGCCGAGCGTGAACCCGCTCATCGAGGCGAACCGATCGGGGTAGCGCGTCGCCAGGCCGTGCGACCCGATCGATCCCATCGACAGCCCCATCACGTGGGTGCGCTGGGGGTCGACGTCGTACCTCTCGCGCATGTCGGCGATGACCTCGAGCACGTCGAGCTCACCAGCCCCCTCGTAGAACAGGTCGCCGCGCCCGAGCGCGGCCGCGAGGATGTAGCCGCGCTCCTCCAGCAGCTGCTCGATCCCGAGGAACAGCCCGAACGGCTCGAACGGGTAGTTGTTCACCCCGTGCAGCCAGACGATCAACGGGCAGCCACCGTCGGCGCAGGCGGCCGGCACGTACAGCAGCGCCGGCTGCAGGTCGTTGCGGTAGGTGAAGTTCACGGCAGGGTCACGCAGGTCCGCGCCCGGCGGCGGCACGAACGGGTAGCCCGTCGGCACCGAGCCACCGGAGCGGCCGATGCCGTCGCCGAGGTCGGCCGCGCTGTGGAAGAACCGCGACAGCCGTCCGGTGCGGGCAGCCTCGGCGGTGTCCACGCCGGACCGCAGCTGCTGGACGTCGAGGGCCGCCGTCGCGGAGCCCACCTCGCCGCTCGCGAGCAGGTCGGACTGGTGGCGCTCGTCGTGCTGCCAGTCGTCGGTCTCGGCGAACAGCAGCGACCAGACGTTGGCGTCGGAGATGTCGTTGGCGCCGGAGCCGGGCGCGGCGGTCGTCGAGCGACCGGACGGCACGTCCCAGTACGTCGAGGTCTCGGCCGGGTCGGCGAGGCCCGCCCCGCCGGTCAGCTGCCACGGTCCTGCGGGCAGTGCCGCCAGCGGCAGCCGTACCTCCCAGAACCGCTCGTCGAGCGTGGTGCGGATCGCGCCACCGGCGGCCGAGAGCGTCGAGGTCCCGGCCGCGCTGTCGAGCTGACCGTCGGTGCCCCACAGCGTCAGCGCGGTGGTCCACGGCGAGGAGACACCCGCTCCGTTCGGCCACTGCGTGCTCGTCGGGGCCGACCCGGCGGTCGCGAACGTGACCGTCGCGATCTGCGCGTCCGGGCGCGGCATCGAGGTGAAGCGGAGACGCAGGAACAGCTCGTCGTCGTCGACCTGCGCGGCCAGCACCGCGAGGTCGGCGGTGAAGTCGGGCCATGTCTCGCGGTCCTGCGGCAGCTCGTAGTCGCCGTTGTGCGTCGAGCGGTCGAAGCCGAACGCGCCGTACGTGACGTGGCGGTAGACGTCGCCGCGCAGGTCCGGTGGCGGGCCCTCGGGCCCGGTCGCGATGCTGGCGAAGTAGTCCTCGCGGTAGAGCCCGTCGACGTTGGGACCCATCGCCTGACCGATGCCGTTGCGGTAGACCCACTCCCCCGACTCGTACGCCGCGGTGCGGAACTCGCCGCCGAGCTCGTGCGACCAGCTCGGCCAGGCATCGCCCGGTGCGGCGCTGGCGCCGACGGCCGGGAACGCGCCCAGCGCGAGCCCGGCGCAGATCGTGGCGGTCATCAGCTGGCGGCGCACGGTGTCCCGATCGTGGTGGCGACTCACGCTATCGCTGACGAGAAGCGCGGTCGGGCGGACCGGCGGAACATCAGTCGGTTGCGTCACGCGGCGTTGAGGAGCCTGCGCAGGGCGCGGAGCTGGCGGCGCATCTGCCACTGCATCATCGGCGTGAACAGCACCCCGAAGCGGCCCGTCTGGCCGATGAACGCGGCGTCCGACGTCTGCGTCAGCACCGTGCCGCCGTCCGCCGCCTCGACCAGCTCGTAGGTGATCTCGTAGCGACGGTCGAGGGTCTCGGCGACCGTCACCATCCGCGAGGGTTGCTCAACGACCGTGACCTCGATGGAGCCCTCGCGCGCCTTCTTCGCCGACAGCCCCTCGGTGAACCGGTACCGCGCCCCGACCTGCGCCGGCTCACCCGCGACCAGCTCGCAGCTCCGGACGGCGTCGCACCACCGCGGGTCCTGCGCTGGGTCCGACACCACCGCCCACACAGCAGCACGTGGGTGGGCGAGCCGGATGGTTGCGGACGGAGTCGGCACGGCGGCCTCCTGACCGGATCGGCGGCGGCGCCGCTCTCAGCCCGCGGGGGCGACCCGCGGGACCGGCGCGAACATCGACAGCTTCAGCCAGCTCGGGAACGCACGACGCAGCCCCGCAGGACCGGCGATGCGGACCCCGCCGTCGCGCACCGCGTCGGACCAGGGCCTGTCGCCCATCCACACCGCGACCAGCGCACGCAGCTCCGCGGTGACGGTCAGGTCGACGTCGTGACCGGGGTCGGCATCGCACACGTCGGCGAGGCCATCGGCGAGGACGAGCCACCACCTGCGTGCTGCGGTGTCCGCCTCGGGGAAGACGAACTGCACGACCGTGCGGCCGTCCGGCACCGCGTCGTGGTCGATGTTGTTGTGGACGTCCCACAGCAGCACCTGCGGGTCGAGGTCGGCGTCCCCGAGGTCGGCTGCCCAGCGCGTCCCCCACACGCCGATCGCCTCGACGATGGGTTGCAGCTCGAGCCCCGCCGGCGTCAGCGTGTACTCGATGCTGCCGGCCGTCTCGGTCCGCTCGACGAGCTCGTAACGGACCAATGTCCGCAGCCGCTTCGACAGCAGCGAGGACGACAGCCGCGGGTTACCGCTGCGGATCTCGTTGAAGTGGTTGCTCCCGGTGAGCAGCTCGCGGATGATCAGGATCGTCCACCGCTCGTCGAGCAGCTCCATGGCCTTCGCGATCGGACAGAACTGGCTGTACTCGCTCACGTCCAACTCCTCCACTCGATTCACCCTAGTTCACATCCTGCACTATCGAGCACCCCGTTCCTGCCGCACGGTGCATGTGCTCGAAGGAGCCGGGATGGGTGACAGAGAGTGGTCCAGCCCGCCAACCGAGGACGAGGAGTCAGAGATGCCACTGTTCATGGACGTGCACGAAGTCGGAGGAGCGCTGGGGGTGGATGACGTCGTTGCTGCGCACAACAAGGACCTTGAGATCCAGGACAAGTACGGGGTCTCGTACAAGCAGGCGTGGGTCGACCACGTGAACGGGAAGATCTTCTGCCTTGCGGAGGGGCCGGATGCTGCCACCGTGAGCCGGGTCCACGAGGAGGGGCACGGCATGGTCGCGGACGCGATCCACGAGGTCAGCGAGTACTCCTGAGAACGGGGACGGTCCCGCCGTCGGGCGGGGCCGCTCCCGCGGCCGTGTCGAGATCAAGGCGACGGGCGAGGAGGTGCCGCCGGCGCGATCGCCGCTGCGGGTGCGATGAGGCCGCAGTAGTCGTCGCAGTCGTCGGGGGCGAGGGTCTCAGCCCGTGACGCAATCGCTCGGAGCTCCGACCGAACAGCTCGGAGCTCTCGGAGCCGCGCCTCGACCTCGGTCAACCGTTGGTCGACCAGATCGGCGACGTGGCCGCATGGTGCGTGGCCGTCGTCGCGGATCGCGAGGATCTCGCCCACCTGCACCAGCGCGAACCCCGACGCCTGCGCGTCCTTGATGAACCGGACACGCTCCACGATCTCGGGCGCGTAGTCGCGGTAGCCGCCATCTGTCCGCTCCGGCTCAGGGACCAGGCCCTGCCGCTCATAGAACCGAAGGGTCTTCGCGGTGACCCCCGCTCGCTCCGCCAACTCGCCGATCAGCACGGCAGATCCTCTCAGGGCTTGACCTTCCACCGTAGGGGAAGGCTTAGGGTGGCCCCGTTGTTCCCGATGCGAGGTGCCGGATGCCTGCTGTGACGCTGCTCTACTTCGATGGCTGCCCGTCGTGGCAGCTCGCCGACCAACGCCTGCGCCAGCTCGGGGACGAGCTCGGCTTCACCCTCACCCGCGAGGTCGTCGACACGCCTGATGCCGCCGAGCGATGGCGGTTCCGCGGCTCGCCGACGATCCTCGTCGACGGCGAGGACGTGTTCGCGTCAGGTGACGAACCGGTCGGGCTGTCCTGTCGGATCTACCAGACCCCGGACGGCCCAGCCGGAGCGCCGACCCTGGATCAACTCCGCGGTGTCCTCGCACATGCGTAGCTCGCGCAGCGTTCACCGCCGTCATCGGAGTGTTCGTTCATGAAGCGGTTCGAGAACCTGGTGATCGGTGGGGGCATGTCCGGGTTGCCCCTCGCGCTCCGTGCATCAGCCTGGGGGCGCACGGCCTTCGTCGAGCGGGAACTCCTCGGCGGGACGTGCCTCAACCGCGGCTGCATCCCGACCAAGACCATAATCGCGTCGGCGAAGGTGGCCCAGCAGGTCCGCCGCGCCAGCGAGTTCGGCGTCCACCTCGACGGCGGGCCCCGT
>JBFGFG010000127.1:0-7357 GCA_041579655.1 Nitriliruptoraceae bacterium | reverse complement strand
GGTGCGCGGCATCGACGTGGACGTGCAGCGCGGCGAGCTGTTCGGCTTCCTCGGGCCCAACGGCGCGGGCAAGTCCACCACGATGCGCATGATCGGCACGACGACGCCCCGCACGTCCGGTGATCTGTCGGTGCTGGGCATGGAGCCTGCGACGCACGCGCGCGAGATCAAGTCCCGGCTCGGCGTGGTGCCCCAGGACGACACGCTCGACAACGACCTGTCCGTCGCGCAGAACCTGCACGTGTACGGGCGCTACTTCGGGATGTCGAAGTCCGCCATCGCGGCTCGCAGCGCCGAGCTGCTGGAGTTCGTGCAGCTGACCGACCGCAGGGACGCCCGGGTCGAGACCCTCAGCGGGGGCATGAAGCGACGGCTCACCATCGCGCGCGGGCTCGTCAACGACCCCGAGCTCGTGATCCTCGACGAGCCCACGACGGGGCTGGACCCGCAGGCGCGACACGTGCTGTGGGACAAGCTCGCGGAGCTGCGCGAGCGGGGCGTGACCCTGATCCTCACCACGCACTACATGGACGAGGCAGAGCAGCTGTGCGACCGGCTGGTGATCATCAACGAGGGTGTCATCATCGCGCAGGGCGCACCGGCGTCGTTGATCGCCGAGCACGTCGCCGCCGAGGTGGTCGAGCTGCGCTTCGCACGCACCGACACGCCGTCCGAGGACGCCGTGCGGGCCGTCGTCGGTGACCGTGCGCGTCGCGTGGAGGTCGTCGCCGACCGGGCGCTGGTGGCCACCGACGACGCCTCGGCGGTGCTGCACGCCATCGAGACCAGCACGCTGGCCCCGGCCGGCGACTTCACGCGTCGCGCGACGCTCGAGGACGTGTTCCTCGCCCTCACCGGCCGTCAGCTGATCGAGTGAGCGCCATCTCGGTCCCCGCCGCGCTGCGCTCCGTCGAGTCGTCGGTGACGCTGTACCGCGAGAACTGGAAGGGCACGCTGGCGTCCACCTTCCTCGGGCCGCTGCTCTACCTCGGGGCGATCGGCTTCGGGCTCGGCTCGCTCGTGGACACCGAGGGCGCGGGTCTGGGGCGGCTGCCCGACGGCGAGCCGGTCTCGTACGTCGCCTTCCTCGCCGTGGGCATGATCGCGGCCACGGGCGTGCAGCAGGCAGCTGGCGAGGCGATCTGGGGGGCGCAGGAGCGCTGCAAGTGGCGCGGCACCTGGAAGGTCTCGGTCAACACCCCGCTGATGCCCGGCGACCTCGCCCTCGGCCACATGATCTGGTGCGGGATGCGCGGGCTGCTGGCTGCGTTCGTCTACGCGCTGGTGACCGCGGCGCTCGGGATCATCCCGCTCGACCGGGCGCTGCTGGCCGTCGCACCGGCGGTGCTGTCCGGCGTCGCGCTGGCGGGGCTGCTCAGCAGCTGGGTGGTGCACGCCGACGAGGACCACATCATCAACGCGGCGCAGCGCTTCGTCGTGATCCCGATGTTCCTGTTCAGCGGCGTGTTCTTCCCGATCCAGCAGCTTCCCGGCTGGATGCAGCCGCTGGCGCAGGCCACGCCGCTGTGGCACGGCGTGGTGCTCGCCCGCACGGCGGCGCTGGGGCAGCCCACGCCGTGGCCGCTCGGCGTCCACCTCGCCGTGCTCGCCGGGTACGTGGTCGTTGGCGTGCTGCTCGGCGCACGCGTCTTCCGTCGTCGGCTGCTCGCGTGAGCGCGCCGGTGGCTGCCCCGCCCGCACCCGCGCGCACGACGATGCTCGCTCGGGTCATCCCCGCCGGAGCGATCCCGACGCGGATGTTCCGGCCGGTCGTGGGGCGCAACCTGATGGCCGCCAAGGCGTGGTGGATCACCATCGTGTCGGGCTTCTTCGAGCCGGTGTTCTACCTGTTCTCGCTCGGCATCGGCCTCGGCGCGCTGGTCGACGGCGTCCAGTGGGGCGGGCTCGAGGTGTCCTACGTCCAGTTCGTCGCGCCGGGCCTGCTCGCGGCGTCCGCCATGAACGGCGGCATCTTCGAGTCGACGGTGAACATCTACGCCAAGCTCACTCACCTCAAGACCTACGACGCGATGCTCCAGACGCCGCTGCAGCCGGGTGACGTCGCGGCCGGCGAGATCGCGTACGCGCAGCTGCGCGGAACGGCCTACAGCGCCGTGTTCCTGCTGATCATGGCGCTGTCGGGGTACGTCGCCTCGCCGTGGGGGCTGCTCGCGCTGCCGGCCTGCATGCTGATCGGGCTGGCCTTCGCCGCGTTCGGCATGGCGATCACGACGTTCCTGCGCTCCTGGCAGGACATGGACATCGTCATCACCAGCATCCTGCCGCTGTTCCTGCTCTCGACGACGTTCTACCCGCTCGAGGTGTACCCGCGCGTGATCCGCCCGCTGGTGCTGCTCTCGCCGCTCTACCACGGCGTCGAGCTCGTGCGGGCGGCAACGCTGGGCGTCGCCGACTGGTCGATCGCCGCGCATGTGGCGGTGCTGCTCACGCTCGCCGTGGTCGGCGTCGTCGTTGCCGGCCGCCGGCTCGAGGCGCTGCTGCTCAGGTGAGCGTGCGCGCCGCCCGGCGTCGTGCGGTCCACGTGCCGAGCAGCCAGCCGCCCGCCAGCAGCGTGATGGCGGTGTCGATCGGGCCCAGCACCTTGCCGTGGTGGCGCGGGTCGTAGTAGCTGACCGGAGAGTGGAACCGGGTCGAGGAGTCGAACGGCCACAGCAGCAGCGGACCGTCGTCGACGTGGGTGAGGATGTCCACGCCCGTGTGCAGCAGGCAGCCCACCGCGAACGCGAGCAGCACCCGCCCCCAGCGACGCCCCCGCCGCACGCCGGCCGCAGCGACGGCGATCGCAGGGCCCAGCACCAGCGGCGCGTGCAGCACGTTGTGCACGGCGATCCACACCGGGTCCTCGAAGAACAGCTCGCGGTAGACGTGGCTGAAGGTCTCCTGGCGCGTGAGGCCCTCGACCGTCGGGAACCACACGGCCGCGCCGACGCTGAGCAGGGTGAGCCCGACGTCCGGTGCGAGCCCACCGACGATGATCGCCACGCGTGTGCCCCGGTCGGGCAGCAGCGCGGCCGTCGCCGTCGCGAACGGACCGCTGCGACCGCTGGCCGCCAGCCGGGCCAGCAGCGCGTTGAGGGTGACGTGCGTGGTGGTGAGCACGCGGCCTCCTCAGTGACGGCCGGAACCTGCCGCCGGACCCGGACCAGTGTGGCGCAACGAGTTGCCATGAGGGCAGGCGTCCGGCATCGTCTCGGCTTCCACGACGACCGGGATGCCTCCGTGACCGACATCGACGAGCTGGCTGCACGCCACTGGCGTGAGCGACTCGCGGTCGCGCCGACGGCAGCGACGCTGTTCGGCGTACACGAGCACGACCACCGCCTCGGCGACCTCGGCGCAGAGGCGGAGGGCGCCCGTCGCGCCCAGATCGCCCGGCTGCTCCCCGAGGTCGAGGCCTGCGAGCCGGACGACGAGCGTGGCCGGGTCGTGCGCAGCAGCCTGCTCGCGGTGCTCGACGAGGAGCTGACCGAGCTCGGCGGGCCGGCCGGGCTCGGCACCAGCCACACGCTGCTGCGCTGCGAGCAGATGGACGGTCCGCACCAGGTGCTGCTGCGCGAGATGCCGATGCTCACCTACCCCGAGCCGGAGCACGCACACGCGGCGCTGGAGCGCTACCGGTCCGCGGACCGCTTCCTCGACGCGGCCGCCGACCGCTTCCTCGAGGGCCTCGACCACGGCATCCGCCCGGTCGCGCGCAACGTCGAGCGCACGCTGGCGCAGCTGGACGACTTCCTCGCCGGACCGCTCGACGAGGACCCGCTGACCACCGTCACCGGTCCCAGCGGCTGGGACGGCGAGGCCGCCTGGCGCGCCGATCTCACCACGGCCGTGCGCGACCACGTCCGCCCGGCGCTGGCCCGCTACCGCGACCGCATCGCGGGCGAGCAGCTGCCGATGGGCCGCGACGACGAGCACGCCGGCCTCGTGCACGTGGACCCCTCCGGCGAGCTGTACCGACGCGTCGCGAAGGTCCAGACGACCATCGACGTGGACCCGGAGGAGGTCCACGCCATCGGCGTCGAGCACGTCACCGGCCAGCTCGCGCAGGAGTGGGCAGCGCTCGGCGCGGTCACCCTCGGCGAGTCGGACCCGGTCGCGCTGATGGACCGGATGCGCAGCGAGCCGTCGCTGCGCTACGACAGCGGAGAGGCGGTGCTCGAGCACGCCCGCGCGGCGCTCGAGCGCGCCCGCGCCGTGATGGGGGACTGGTTCGGGCGGCTGCCGCAGGCCGACTGCATCGTCGCGCCGATCCCGGAGTACCTCGCGGACAGCATGCCGCCGCACTACGCCCAGCCGGCACCGGACGGCTCGCGGCCCGGCACGTTCTTCGTCAACAGCACCGACCTCGACTCGATGCTGCGCACGGAGGGCGAGGCCACCGCGTTCCACGAGGCGATCCCCGGACACCACCTCCAGCTGGCCATCAGCGGCGAGCTCGACGGGGTCCCCGACTTCCTGCGCTACGGCACCGTCATCGCGTACGCCGAGGGCTGGGGCCTGTACGCCGAGCGGCTCGCCGACGAGATGGGGCTGTACTCCAGCGACACCGACCGCCTCGGGATCCTGTCGCTGGATGCGTTCCGCGCGTCGCGGCTGGTGGTCGACACCGGTCTGCACGCGATGGGCTGGACCCGCCAGCAGGCGATCGACTGGATGGTGCGCCACACGCCGCTGCCGGTGGACACCATCGCCAGCGAGGTGGACCGCTACATCGCGATCCCGGGTCAGGCGCTGTCGTACAAACTCGGGCAGCTCGAGATCCGCCGGCTGCGCAACGACGCCGAGGCGCGCCTGGGCGAGCGGTTCGACATCAAGGGCTTCCACGACACGGTGCTCGGCCAGGGCATGCTCAGCCTGCCGGTGCTGGCCGACGTCGTGGACCGCTGGACCCGCTCGCAGCTGCCGATGTGAGCCGCGACACCACGACGCCCCCGGTGCTGGCCGGGGGCGTCGTCGTTGCTGGGGCGTGACGCTCAGCCGCGCGGGTCGAAGCGCTGCGCGAGCACGTCGTCGTGCAGCTGCACGAGGTACAGCCCGTCGTAGGCGCTGATCGCCACGACGCCGTCGTCGAAGAACGGGTAGACGCTCCACGAGCCGACGAAGCCCGAGTTGTCGTGCTCGGGGTACACGTCGAAGTACGCGATCTCGACCATGTCGTCCTGGGTGACGGCGTCGCCGTCGTACAGGCCGCTGGTGTCCAGCACGCGCAGACCGGACGAGTAGTTCGCCTGGTAGAGCAGGCCGTCGTGGGCGTACAGGTTGTGGTCGATCGACTTGGTGGTCGGGTTGCGCCACTCGAACGCGTCCTGGACCGAGTCGAGGTTGTGCACGTCGAACACCATCGTGCGGGTGGCCTTGCTGCCGCCCTCGTCGCCCTCGTCGCCGTAGAAGAAGAAGCCGCCGTCCTCCGACAGCCAGCCCTGGTGGCCGTAGCCGCCGGCGGTGTAGCCGGCGTTGGAGAGCTCGACCGGGTTGGTCGGGTCGCTCACGTCCACGACCGACAGCGAGTCGTTGTCCGGGTTGGAGGTGAAGCACAGGTCCTTGCCGTGGTGCTCGGCGTCCGGGCCCTCGTAGCGGGTGCAGTGCGCGTCGTGGACGTAGCCGCGCTCGTTCCAGCAGCCGGTGGTGCGCGGCAGGGACGGGTTGGCGATGTCGACGATCACCAGGCCGCTGCGGCACGCCGTCGCGGCCGGGTCGAGGCCGGCGGTGCCGCCCACGAGGTAGGCGACGTGCGCCTCGGTGTTCATCACGATGTTGTGCGACTCGACGCCGGTGAACAGCGAGGAGGCGTCGGGCGTCCAGGACTGCTCGCCCTCGACACCGTCGAGGCGGGTGAGGTCGAACACCTGCAGGCCGCTGGCGACCGACTCGGCCACGATGTAGGCGAAGTTGCCGTCGACCTTGATGTCGTGCCACACCGAGCGGCTCGGCGACGGGTTCGGCAGGTCGCCGAGGTACTCCATCCCGTGCACGCCGGTGGCGTCCTCCTCGATGCGGAAGAACGCGGCGCCGTTGGTCTTGCCGGCGATGACGTAGCGGTCCGCGGTCACGGGCGAGGTCCAGCCCCACGAGTCGCTGATCTCGATCTTGCCGCCGTTGCCGAGGTTGGCCTGCAGGTCACCGCCGGCCTGCTTGGAGGTCTGGACGGTGGGGTAGAACTCGATCAGGTCGACGCCGCTGCAGGCCCACAGCCCGTTCGCCTTGCCGTCGACGCACGGCGCGGGGCCGGTGACCTCGGTCGGGACCAGCTTCGAGAAGTCGCCCAGCAGCAGCTCGTCGGGGTGGGACTCGGCGTCCTGCCCGCCGAAGCCGGTGGTGGTGACGGGCATCATCGCCAGACCGGCGACGGCCGCGATCGCGGCGATGGTGCGGGATGTGCGGCGGCGCATGCGGAGCTCCAGGAGGTCGTGCTGAGGTGTTCGCGCTCGGGCAGGCGAACTCCTGCCCGAGCACGCGCGATCAAGCCGGCTCGCGACGACGGATCATCGTGGCGGCGGCGATCATCGACAGGCCCAGCAGCAGCAGCGCCGGGTTGCTGCCGGTGGCAGCCAGCGCGCCGTCGACGTCCGTGCCCGCGCCGGCACCGACAGCGCCGGTCACGGTGGTGGTGGACTGCGCCTCAGCGGCGATCTGGGCCGGGGTGAACGCCCAGTCGACCCACTGCTCGTCCGACCACAGGCGCGTCTGGTCGTCCTGGTGGGCCGACGCGGCGTTGGTGGACTGCGAGTAGGTCAGGATCGTGCTGGCGTCCACGCCGGTGTCGGTGAACGTGACGGCCTGGATGTGCGAGGAGCCGTAGCTCACGCGGTACAGCGCGTCGTCGTTCGCGGTGGGGTTGCGGATCGCGATGACGTTCGCGTTGCCGGTCGAGCCGAAGCCGCCGTGGATCGCGATGTCGCCGGCACCGGTGTCGCCCGCCTTCTGCAGGCTGCCGAGCGTCGCGGTCGGCGAGGCGCCGAAGTCCTCGAGGTCGGCCACGCCCTGCTCCATCGCACGCACGACGTCCAGCGCCGTCTCGTCGAGGTCGCGCGGGGTGTTCACCGGGTCCGTGGCGTCGAACGGCACCGACCAGGTCTGGGCGTTGTCCTCGGTGAAGAACTCACGGAAGATGTGCGCACCGACGCTGTCGGTGTTGGTCCGGCCGTCCCACGCTGCGAGCGCGTCGCACCACGAGGTGTCGACCGCCGCCGCGGCGCAGACGTCCTGCAGGTCGTCGTCCTCACGGGCGAGCTCGGCGCCGAACACGCGGTTCTCGACCTCGAGCGCCTTGAGCTGCTCGAACGTGAACTCGTTGGGGCCGCCCATGCCGTCGGTGCCGTCGAGGCGGTCCAGGATG
>JBFGFG010000126.1:0-7416 GCA_041579655.1 Nitriliruptoraceae bacterium | reverse complement strand
GCAGGACGCGACCTCGGTCGAGATCGAGCGGGCGCAGACGGCGGTGACGGACGCCGACTGGGTGTTCGTCGGTCCCGGCAGCCCCAGCTACCTCGTGCAGCAGCTCGCCGCGACGCGCATCCCGCAGCTGCTGCGGGAACGCCTCACGGAGGGCCGCGGGGTGACCGTGGTCTCCAGCGCCGCGGCCGCCACGATCGGCACCCACGCGGTGCCGGTGTACGAGATCTACAAGGCCGGCCACGACCCCCACTGGCTGGAGGGGCTCGGTCTGCTGCCGGCGATCGGCCTCGACGCGGTGCTGGTCCCGCACTTCGACAACGCCGAGGGCGGCAGCCACGACACGCGCTACTGCTACCTCGGCGAACGGCGGCTCCGGCAGATGGAGCATGCGCTGCCCGAGGGCGGCTGGGTGCTCGGCGTGGACGAGCACACGGCGCTGGTGATCGACCTCGACGACGGCAAGGTCCGGGTCCAGGGCCGCGGTGGGCTGACCGTGCGGCGCCGGGACGGCTCGGGCTGGGTCGTGCCCAGCGGCGAGGCAACGACGCTGGCCGAGCTGCGCGCGACCGCGGCCGGCCGCGGCGGTGCGCTGTCGCCACAGCTCCACGAGGAGCCCGCCAAGACCCACGACGCGACCGACGTGGTTGACCCGAACGCCGCGCCGCTGGTCGAGGAGCTTGACCGGGCACGCAGCGCGTTCAGCGAGGCGACAGCGCGCAGGGACGCAGCTGGGGCAACCCAAGCGGTGCTCGACCTCGAACGCACCATGCGCGACTGGCAGGCCGACACCCAGACCGGCGAGCTGCGGGACCGCGCCGTGGCCGCGATGCGGGGCCTCGTCACCCGGCTCGGCGACCTCGCCGACGGCGGGCTGGCGGACCCTGCGGACACCGTCGCCCCGTTCGTCCAGCTGCTGCTGGACGAGCGCAACGCGGCGCGTGAGGCCAAGGACTGGGCCGCTGCGGACCGCATCCGCGACGGCCTCACCGCCGCCGGCATCGTGCTGGCGGACGGGCCGCACGGCACGACCTGGACCCTCGAGGAGCCCCAGTGACCACCCTGACCCACCTCGACCTCGACGGCGTCCACGCGCTGAGCTGGGGCGGGGGTGGGTCACCGGTGGTGCTGGTGCACGGCCTCGACGGCTCCGCCGCGAACTGGATCGGCGTCGGGCAGGAGCTGGCGTCCGAGCACCGGGTGCTGGCGCTGGACCTGCCCGGGTTCGGCCGCACGCCGCTGGGACGTCACCGCAGCGGCATGACCGCCCACGCCGACCTCGTGGCGCGCGTGACCCGCGCGTGGCTCGGCACCGACGAGCCTGTGGCGATCGCCGGCAACTCGATGGGCGGCGTGGTCACCGCGCTCGCCGCGGCACGACACCCCGGGCTCGCGCGCAAGGTGACGCTCGTCGCGAGCGCCGTGCCCCGCGCCGGCTCGGCACGCATCGACGCCTCGATGCTGCCGGCCGCAGCGTCGCTGTGGCTGCCCGGCGCGGGGACGGCGATCGCGGGAGCGCGCAACGCCACCCCACCGCAGGAGCGCGTCCGCTCGCTGCTGGAGCTGTGCGTCCCGCCCGGCGTGGTCGGCTCGCTGCCGCAGGAGGCCGTGGCCGAGATGGTCGCCGTGGCCGAGCAGCGTGACCGCCGCGACCACGTGCGCGCGTGGGGCCGCTCGGCGCGCAGCCTGTGGGGCTGGCTCGCACGCCGTGGCGCGTTCCACGCCGAGGTCGACCGCATCGACGCCGAGGGTCTGCTGCTGAGCGGCGCGCTCGACCCGATCATCCCCACCTCGTCCTCGGCCGCGTTCGCCGATCGTCACCCCGGCTGGGCCTGGACGGCGCTGGACGGGGTCGGTCACGTCCCTCCGCTGGAGGCGCCGCAGGCAACCGCGGCAGCCCTGCGATGAGGCGCCAGCGCACGCTCGTCACGACCTGACGGGCTGACCGGTCACCATCCGGAACCTCCACCTCGTGATCGGCGTTCCTACACCGTGTTCCCTCGTGCCCTGCGTGTCGCCACGATCGGCGGGGTCGACGTCCGCGTCGACCCGTCGTGGTTGCTCATCGCTGTCGCGATCGTGTTCAGCTACCACCGGTCCTTCACCGCCGACGGCCGCTCGCTGGCCACATCGGTGACGATGGCGGTCGTCGCGTCGCTGCTGTTCTCGGCGTCCGTGCTGATCCACGAGCTGGCGCACGCGCTGGAGGGCACGCACCGCGGCGCCGAGGTCGAGGGCATCACGCTGTTCCTGCTGGGCGGGGTCACCGCGCTGCACTCCGAGGACCGCCGTGCCCGTGACGAGTTCGCGATCGCCGCGATCGGCCCGTGGAGCAACGTCGTGCTCGCGGCCGCGTTCGGCCTGCTGGCCACCACCGCCGACCGCTACGGCGCGACGATCGTCGCCGACGTGGCTGGGCTGCTCGGCTGGCTCAACATCGGCCTCGCGGTGTTCAACCTCATCCCGGGCGCCCCGCTCGACGGCGGTCGCGTGCTGCGGGCGGGCATCTGGGCGCTCACCGGCGACCGCCACCGGGCCACCACCGCGGCCGCGTGGTTCGGCCTCACCATCTCCGCGGTGATGCTGCTCGGCGCCGGCTGGCTGCTGCTCACCGCTCCGGGCGGGATCGTCAGCGCGCTCTGGATCGGGGCCATCGCCGCGTACATGGTCGTCGCGGCCCGCGGCGAGCTGGTGCGCGGCCGGCTTGCGCGGTGGCTCGCACGCTTCCCTGCCGCGACCATGGCGCCCGCCGCCCCGCGCGCGGACCACGCCGTGCTCGCCGGCGCGCTGCTGCAGGACCCGACCGTCCCCCGGGCATGGCTGCTGGTCGACGAACGCCGCCCGGTCGCCGTCGTGACGCGCGCTGCGCTGCTCGAGGTCAGCCCCACGAGCGCCGCGTCGAGCGTCTCGACGTCGCTGGACACGCTGCCGCGGCTGGCGCAGGACGCGACCGCCGACGGGCTGGTGAACCTGCTCGACCGCGACCAGCCGTACGTGCTGCTCGGCGACGACGACGACACCTGGCTCTCCTCGCTGGACGTCATCGACCACGCCATCCGCGACGCCCGGGCCGCCCGGGCGACGGCCGGTGCCACATGAGGCGGCTGAGCTTCCTCGCGTCGGTGCTGGTGGTGGTGTGGGCCTCGGTCGCCGTGCCGATGCCGTTCTTCGAGACCCGGCCCGGCAGCGCGCACGGGATCGAGGAGCTGATGGAGATCTCGGCCTCGCAGGGCGCGATCAACGGCGAGCTGTCGCTGCTCACGATCCGCCAGGTCACCGCGACGCCCGTCGACGTGCTCGTGGCGGCGCTGCGCCCGGGACGCCAGCTCGAGCCCGCCGCGCAGCGCACGCCGAGCGACGTCGACCTCGACGTGTTCCTCGAGCTCCAGGCACGGCAGTTCGGCAACGCCTTCACCACGGCGCTGGGCGTCGCGGCGCGTGAGGCCGGCTACGACGTCGAGGTCTCCACCACCGCGGTGATCGCGCAGGTGCTCGAGGGCGGGCCGAGCGACGGCCTGCTGGAGTCCGGCGACGTGGTCACCGCTGCGGACGGCGTGCCGCTGAGCAGCTCCACCGAGCTGGTGGCGACGCTCGCCGAGCTCGAGGCCGGCGACGTGGTCGAGCTCGAGCTCCGGCGCGACGGCGTGCTGACCACCGTGCCGGTCACGCTCGGGCTGCTCCCGGAGGTCGACCGCCCCGGCCTCGGCGTGATCGTCGAGACGGTCACCGGACCGGTGCAGCTGCCGTTCGACGCGACGATCAACGAGACCAACATCGGTGGGCCGTCGGCCGGCATGATGTTCGCGCTCACCGCCGTGGACCTGCTGCTGGAGGAGGACCTCGCCGCGGGACGCAACATCGCGGGCACCGGCACCATCGACGGCTCGGGCGCGGTGGGCACCATCGGCGGCATCGAGCTGAAGGTCGAGGCAGCCGTCACGTCCGGTGCCGAGCTGATGCTCGTGCCGATCGAGCAGGCGGCCGCCGCGATCGAGGCCGCCGCCGGCCGCGTCGAGGTGCGCGGGGTCGCGACGCTGCACGACGCCGTGGAGGCGCTGCGCTCCAGCGCGCCGGTGGCGGCTCCCGCGCCGGCCTAGCTGTTCCTCCCACCTAGAGCGTCCTGCTCACACCGCGACGGGTGCGCAGCGGCGCAGGAAGTTCGCCAGCAGCTCCATGCCGTGGGTCGTGAGGATCGACTCCGGGTGGAACTGGACGCCCTCGACGTCGAGCTCGCGGTGCCGCAGCCCCATCACCAGGCCGTCCGCCGTCCACGCCGTGATCTCCAGCACGTCGGGGACCGACGCCCGGTCGACCACCAGCGAGTGGTAGCGCGTGGCGAGGAACGGCTGCGGCAGCCCCTCGAACACGCCCGTGCCCTCGTGGTGGATCGGCGAGGTCTTGCCGTGCACGAGCTCGGGCGCGCGCACCACGACGCCGCCGTACAGCGCGCCGAGGCACTGGTGGCCGAGGCACACGCCCAGCACCGGCCTGCGGCCTGCGACGGCCTCGATGACGTCGGTGGAGACGCCGGCGTCGGTGGGGTCGCCGGGGCCCGGCGAGATCACCACGCCGTCCGGGAGGTCGGCGAGCACCTCGTCCACGGTGATGGCGTCGTTGCGCACCACGCGGACGTCCGCGCCGAGCTCACCGAGCTCCTGGGCGAGGTTGAACGTGAACGAGTCGTAGTTGTCGATCAGCAGGATGCGGGTCACGCGAGCACCTCACCGTCGGGGTGGTGCAGCTCGTCCGGGCGGGCCGAGCGCTCGGCCGCGAGCTCGGTGCGCAGCGTGCGGCGCAGCACCTTGCCGAGCATCGACTCGGGGATCTCGCGGCGCAGCACCACGGCGTCCGGCAGGTCCTTGGCGTCGAGCTGGGCCTCGAGGTGGGTCTCCAGCGCGAGGCCGGTCACGCGCGTCTTCGGTCGCGGCACCACCACGGCGATGACCTCGTCCGGGGCACCGTCACGCGGCACGGCGACCACCACGGCCCGGCGGACCGCGGGGTGGTCCAGCAGCGCGCCCTCGACCAACGCGGGCACGATGCGGTGCCCGTCGCGCTCGATGAGGTCGGCCATGCGGCCCAGCACGTGGAACACGCCCTTCGGGGTCACCGTCGCGAGGTCACCGGTGGCGTGCCACTCGCCCGGCTGGTCGAGCGGCTCACCGACGCCGCGCCAGTAGCCGGCCATCACCTGCGGGCCGCTGACCAGCAGCTCGCCGATCTCGCCGGGGCCGGCCTGCTCGTCCGGCGCGTCGAGCCGGCGCACGATCGAGACCGTGTCGGTGACGGGCAGCCCGACGGCGTCCGGCGTCACCTCGCCGTACACGGCGACCGCGTGCGTGAGCGGGCTGGTCTCGGACTGGCCGTAGCCCTGCCGCAGGCGGACGCCGTCCGCGACGCCCTCGAACGCGGCGGCGGTCACGGGCTCGAGCGGCGCGCCGCCCGAGACGGCCACGCGCAGCGAGGAGAGGTCGGCGTCAGCGGCGTCCGGGTGTGCGGCGATGCGTGCGTACAGCCGCGGCACCCCGGGGAACAGCGTCGGGCGGTCCCGACCGATGACCTCGATCAGCGTCGCGGCGTCGGGGCGCGGCACGAGCACGATCGTCGAGGCCGCGAGGGCGCCGGTCAGCAGCACCGAGGTCAGCCCGTACACGTGCCAGAACGGCACCGCGCCGAGCATCACCTCGCGACCGCTGCGGATGTCCGGCACCCACAGCCGCGTCTGGAACGCGTTGGCGACGAGGTTGCCGTGGGTCAGCACCACGCCGCGGCCGAGGCCGGTCGTCCCGCCGGTGAACAGGATCGCGGCCGGGGAGCTCGGCGTCGTGGGTGCCTGGCGCACCAGCGCCGGTCCCCCGTCGAGCAGCACGTCGAGCAGCAGCACGTCGTCGTCGCGGCGCACAGCACGGCGGCGAGCCAGCCTCGAGCGCACCCCAGCCCGCAGGCGCTCGCGTCCCCGCAGCCAGCGCAGCGGGTCGGTCGCGATCACGTGGCGCAGGCCGGGCAGCATGTGCCGCACGGCGGACACGGCGTCCAGCGCGACCACGTCGCACACCACCACCGCGGGCTCCACGCTGACCAGCCGGTCCGCGAGCTCACCCGCGGGCAGCGAGGGGTCCATCGGCACAAGCACGGCGCCGAGCCGCCACACCGCGAAGCTGACCACCACGGCTGCGGGGGTGTTGGGCGTGATCAGCCCGACACGGTCCCCGGCGATGACGCCGAGGTCGGCCAGCTGGGCCGCAGCCCGGTCCACGAGGTCGCGCAGCTCGCTCCACGTCCAGCTGCTGCCGCCCAGCCGCAGGGCCTCCCCGACCGGGAAGTCGCGCGCGGCGTCGTCCAGGAACCTGGTCAGCGGCACCACGGGGTAGTCGTAGTGCGGCGGGACCCCGGGCGGGTAGGCGTTGCACCACGGGCGCGGGACCGACGCGGGAGCGGGGAGCGGGGACAGACACGGCCTCCTGAGACCGTGTCAGCGTAACGCCGCGCCCGGTCCGCCCCGACCGGCCGGAGGTAGCGTCGCGGCACGTCCCGTCCGCCTGCCTGCACCGTCCGGAGCCATCGTGAGCGACGCCGCCAGCGCGGTCCCCACCGAGCTCGCCCGCCTCGCGGCGCTGGTCGACGAGGCGCTGCCGGCGGCGGTGGCCCCCGCGATGGGGCGCGTCCGCGCGCTGCACCCCTCGCTGGACCCCTGGGCCGACGAGCTGGAGGGGATGCTGGCGGCCGGCGGGAAGCGGCTGCGGCCAGCCCTGTTGCTGCTGGGCCACGCTGCGGTCGGGGGCGTCGACGAGCAGGCGGTGCTGCCCGCCGGGCTCGCGCTCGAGCTGCTGCACACCTGCGCCCTGCTGCACGACGACCTGCTCGACGACGCCGACGAGCGCCGCGGCCGCACCACGGCGCACGTCTCGTTCGCCGAGACCCACCGCGGGGAGGGCTGGGCCGGCGACCACGCCCGCTACGGCGCCGCGGCGGCCGTGCTGGTGGGCGACCTCGCGTTCGTGGTGGCCGACGAGCTGTTCCTCGCCGCGGACGTCTCCGCCGAGCGGCTGCTGTCGGGCCTGCGCGCGTTCACCCGCCTGCGCGAGGAGGTCATGGCCGGCCAGGCGCTGGACGTGCAGGCGGCCGCGTCACGGCTGACCTCGCGGGAGCTCGCGCTCACGGTGGCTGCGGCGAAGTCGGGGCGCTACTCGGTCGCGCGCCCGCTCGAGATCGGCGCGCTGCTCGGCGGCGCCTCGCCGCAGGCAGCGGCCGCGCTCGCGCGCGCCGTGGAGCCGCTGGGTCAGGCGTTCCAGGTCCGTGACGACCTGCTCGGCGTGTTCGGCGACGCCGGCACCACCGGCAAGTCCGCGGCCGGGGACCTGCGCGAGGGCAAGCGCACGCTGCTGGTCGCCGAGGCCGCGGCGCGGCTGCCCGGCACCG
>JBFGFG010000125.1:0-7441 GCA_041579655.1 Nitriliruptoraceae bacterium | reverse complement strand
GGGGGGGCGTCGTCGTCGGTCGTGGCCGTGCGTGCGACGGCTGGTCGCCGTCGCGTCGCGGAACGGCGAGCCTCAGGCCTCGTAGGTCGGGTCGTGCGCGAACACCACGATGTTGTCGACGTAGTGGCCGATGCTGGGGTTGAAGTCGCCACCGCAGGTGATCAGGCGCAGCTCGGGGCGGTTCTCGCCGAAGCCGAACACCTCGTCGGGACGGTCGTACTTGTCGATCTGGATCGGGTCGCGGTTCACGACGAACGTGCGTGACTCGCCCTCGGCGTCGAACACGGTGATCTCGTCACCGACCTCGAGGCGCCGCAGGTCGTAGAACACCGCAGGGCCACGCTTGGAGTCGACGTGGCCGCCGATCGCCGCGGGGCCGATCTCGCCCGGCTTGCGGGTCTGCACCCACCAGCCGGTGTCGTCGAAGTCCTCCGGGACCTCGACCTCGTTGGCGAGCAGGTTCAGCTCGATGCACGGGGCGTCCACGTCGATGGCAGGGATCTCGACCCGCACCGGCACGATGCCGGTCGGGAACGTGCCGCCGGGGGGCGTCACGGACAGGTCCACGGTCGCGGCAGCACTGGGGCTCGCTTCGGGGGTCGGCGTCGGCGTGGCCGGCGGGGCGCCAGAGGGTGATGGCGAGCTCGACGGCGAGGCCGAGGTGGCCAGGTCGCTGTCGTCGGTCTGGCCTGCACACGCGGCGAGCACCGCGCCCAGGCCGGCCACGATGAACCGTCGCCGGTCGAGCATGGGTCTGCGGTCGGTCACGGTCTGGCCTCTCGGTTGGTGCAGCGCAGTGGATGGCAGCGCTGGCTGTCAGCTGTCGGTGGTCAGGGCGTACGCGCGCACGACGTAGTCGGCATCCTGGTCGGCGGCGACCGCCCACGCCACGAGCCGGACCTCGGAGCGGCCCTCACCCATGGCGAAGATGGAGCTGCGCTCGTCCACTGGCTCCCAGCCGACGGAGTCGACGCGGTAGGGCAGCTGCTCGCCGCCCTCGCCGACCACGACGAACTCGTCGCCGGGCTCGAGCTGGTCGATGTCCGCGAAGGCGCCCGGCAGGCCGTCGAGCTCACGGACCCCACCGAGGATGGCAGGGCCGACCTCACCGGGGCGACGCGTCTGGTTCAGCCACGCCACGTCGCCGGCGACCGGCGGGCCCTCGATGGCGCCGACGGACATCGCGGTCGGGACGACGGGCGCGCGCACACCGATCCGCGGCAGCTGCAGACCGACCGGCACCACGCCCTGGGCGTAGTCGTCGGGGTCCGGCAGCGGATGGTCGTGGCCGCCGTGCTCGCCGTTGGCGTGGTCCGGGACCGATCCGAGCTGCACGGTGCCGTCGGGGGTGGTGTACGTCGGCAGCAGGATGCCGTCACCCATGATGTCGCGGTACTCGGTCTGCATCACGACGTTGGCCATCAGGCCGCCGTCGGGCATCCGGTGGTAGCCGTCGGGTGCGGCCTCGGGTGCGCTGTCGATGCGGCAGCCGGCGAGCAGCGCGCTCAGGGCGGCGATCGCGACGACGGTCCGGGTGGTGCGCACGGGATGTCCACGAGGTTGGAGGGTGCTCTGCGTTCGGAGCGGCGCACGCGGCGGTGTGGTGTCCGTCGCACGGGGCACGGGCGGATGTCGCAACGGACGAGGACCCCGCCACAGGGGCGGGGTCCTCGATGCGGGGTGAGCCGCGTGTGACCTGTGTCAGGTCACGGGGTCAGTGCTCAGGCCGTCTGACGACGACGCAGCGCGACCGCACCGGCCATGGCCAGGGCGCCAGCGGCGACGATGCCAGCGTTGTTGTCGGTCGCGGTGCCACCGGCACCGGTGTCGACCGCACCCGCCGAGACGGCGGTCAGCGTGCCACACAGCGCGGGGGCCGTGGCGTCGAACGGGAGCGAGGCGTCGAGCGACGAGACCGCACCGTTGTCGTTGGTCTGGTCACCGTTGTCGTCGGTGTCGGTGCCGTGGACGACGATGTGCACCTTCGCGAGCTCGTCCTTCATCGCGGACGGGATCGTGATGTCACGGTCGTAGTCGATCGACGTGCCGGCCGCGAAGCGGTCGACGGCCAGGCCCGAGTCGGGCGAGGTGTCACCGGACGTGGTCAGCGACACCTGGACGCCGCCGTACTTGCCAGCACCCTCGACGACGGAGATGAAGCCGTCGGGCTGGTCCTCCTCACCGGGAACGGTCGAGCCGGTGTCCTCAGCGAGGGTCGGGCAGGAGGACGCCGAGAACGAGCCGTCGGCGGGCGCGTCGTCGAGCGAGCCGTCGAAGATGCCGTGGATGTGGGCGGCGTGGACGAAGTCGAGCTCGAGGTTCGAGGCGTCGAGCTGGACGCTCATCGTGTCGCCGTCCTCGGAGACCTCGATGTAGGCGGTGCCGCTACCGGTCTCGCCGTTGAGCGCCGAGAGGTTGCCGCTGTAGGCGGTGCCCTCGTGGGCAGCCAGCGCGGGGGTTGCGAGCATGGACAGGCCCAGAGCCGACATGGCCAGGACGGAGAATGACTTCTTCACGGTGTCTCCAGAGACGGTTGCGAGTGACGGACAGGACGCGTGGTCCCGTGCTGCATCTCCTTGTGTTCGCACCCCTGTCGCTGCCGGATGGGTGATGGTTCGACCTCGTACTACCTCCTTTCGTCCATGTGCAGCTCGTGCCGGGGGCCGGACGGCCTCCAGCCCGAGCCGTACAGCCGGAAGTACATGGATGTTGTTCGTCGGTAGCCTCGTGGGGCGTATCGACCGAGGTGCTGACGTGGCGACCAAGCAAGGTGGGACGCGCTCGACCTCGGGCGCCTCGACGAAGAAGACGACCGCGAAGAAGCCCGCTGCGAAGAAGTCGACGGCCAAGTCGTCAGCTGCTGGCTCGTCGAAGGGGAAGTCCCCAGGTCCGCGCAACCGCGTCTCCGCGCGTCTCGGCAGGATCAGCCGCGCGTTCGGCGAGCACGTGGGGGACCGCAAGCAGGACGCCTGGGGTCTGCTGCTGGTCCTGGTGGCCGTGATCGCCGGTCTCGGCATCTGGGCGGGTGCGGCCGGTCCGATCGGACAGTTCATCGACGCGCTCGTGCACTCCTTGGTGGGACAGTTCGCGGTGTTCGCGCCGCTCGTGCTGATGGCGTTCGGCGTGGCGATCGTGTTCGACCGCCCTGCCGCCGAGGTGAGCCGTGTCGGTGTCGGCGGCACCATGATCGCGATCGCGGTGATGGGCGGCTGGCACCTGCTGCGCGGCGCGCCGCACCCCGCTGACGGGATGCTCGGCCTGCACGACGCGGCCGGCCTCGTCGGGCACGGCATCAGCCGTCCGCTGGTGCTCGGCCTGTCCAGCACGGGCGCGTGGGCCGTGTTCGTGTTCCTGCTTGCGCTCGGGACGCTCGTGGTGACGCGCACGTCGTTGCAGAGCGTCGGCGGCGCCGTGCGGTCCTGGCTGATGGAGGTGCCGCTGGCGGACGAGGAGCCGCAAGAGACGCCGCGCAGCCGACGCACCAAGGCGACCACCGCGGACGATGACGCTGACGAGGCGCCGGCCGCGCGCACCCGTCGTTCCGCCAAGCCGAAGGCCAAGGCCAGCGCTGACGCTGCTGACGACGACGATGCCGGGTCGGTGCTCGACGCAGCTGCCGGCGAGACGCCGGCGCAGGCGCTGGCCCGCGTCCGCCGCGCGACCGTCGGGCTGAGCGGATCGCAGGACCCGCTGCCTGGCACCGTCGACGACGGCCTCACCGCCGCCGACCGACTCGCGGGCCGAGCGCCGGCCCCGCCGAGCCCCGACCTGCCGTCGGGCGGACCGCGCAAGGCGACACCGCTGAAGCCGGCCGAGGACTGGGCTGACTACACGCTGCCGGACCTGCAGATGCTCGCCGTCGGCAAGGCCGTCGGCGAGAAGGCGCACGCCCACATCGAGGCGCAGGCCGCGGCGCTGCAGGAGACGCTCGAGCAGTTCAAGATCGACGCCACGGTCGCGCGTTGGTCGCGTGGCCCGACGGTCACCCAGTTCGAGATCGAGCTCGGGCCCGGCGTGTCGGTGAAGAAGGTCGGCAACCTCGGCGACGACATCTCCTACGCGCTCGCCGCGCCCGACGTGCGCATCGTCACGCCGATCCCAGGCAAGTCGGCGATCGGCGTCGAGGTCCCCAACCGCAGCCGTGACCTCATCACGCTCGGCGACATCCTGCGCTCGGACGCCGCGAAGGAGAACGACCACCCGCTGTTCGTCGCGCTCGGCGTGGACATCGCCGGCAACCCGGCGATGGTGAACCTCACCAAGATGCCGCACCTGCTGGTCGCCGGCGCGACCGGCTCCGGCAAGTCCGTGACGCTCAACGCGATGATCACCTCGGTGGTGACCCGTGCCCGGCCCGACCAGGTCCGGATGATCCTCATCGACCCCAAGCAGGTCGAGCTCAACGCCTACGACGGCGCCCCGCACCTGCTCACGCCGGTGGTCACCGACCCGCGCCGCGCGGCGGACGCGGTGGCCTGGTGCGTGAAGGAGATGGAGCTGCGCTACGACTCGCTCGCACGGCTCGGCTACCGCAACATCGACTCCTACAACGAGGCCGTGGCCAACGGCGAGGTCGCCAAGCAGGTGACCGATCGCTACATCGACCCGGACACCGCCGACGCCGAGATCGCGTCCTACAAGCACATGCCGTACGTGCTGCTGGTCATCGACGAGCTCGCCGACCTGATGATGGTCGCCGGCCGTGACGTCGAGGACGCGATCTGCCGCATCGCCCAGAAGGCGCGTGCGATCGGCATCCACATGGTCATCGCCACGCAACGACCGTCGGTGGACGTCATCACCGGTCTGATCAAGGCGAACATCCCGTCGCGGCTCGCGCTGATGGTCTCGTCGCAGACCGACTCGCGCACCATCCTCGACGGCGGCGGCGCCGAGAAGCTGGTGGGACACGGTGACATGCTGTTCAAGCCGGCCAGCCAGGGCTCTCCCAGCCGCCTGCAGGGCTGCTTCGTGTCCGAACGCGAGATCGAGCCGATCGTCGAGTTCTGCAAGGGTCAGCGCGAGGCCACCTTCGTCGAGGGCGTGGTCGCGGAGGGCCAGCAGGCCGTGCAGCTCGACGCCACCCGTGGTGCACCGGACGACGACTCCGACGAGGCGCTGCTGCTGCGAGCCGCCGACCAGATCGTCACCTCAGGTCTCGGCTCGGTCTCGATGCTCCAGCGCAAGCTGCGCATCGGCTTCGCCCGGGCCGGTCGCCTGATGGACGAGCTCGAGGAGAAGGGCGTCGTGGGCCCCAACGAGGGCTCCAAGGCACGAGAGGTGCTGTGGACCCCCGAGATGCTCGACGAGGCTCGTGGCGCGGGGATGCTCTGATCCCCGTCCAGCCATCCGCGGACACGTCGCGCTCTACGCTGAGATGGAACTGATGGAGGGCTCGTGCCGGAACGTCTGACCGAGCGTGTGGCGAGCCCGGCACGGCTGGCAGCGTTGCGCCGCCTGGGCATGCTCGACGCCCCGGCCGACCCCCGGTTCCAGCGCATCACCCGGCTGGCGACCGACCTGCTCGGCGTCCCGGTGTCGCTGATCAGCCTCGTGGACATCGACCGACAGTTCTTCGCCGGGCAGACCGGGCTCCCGGAGCCGTGGGCCAGCATGCGCCAGACGCCGCTGAGCCACTCGTTCTGCCAGCACGTGGTCGCCGACCAGTCGTCGCTGGTGGTCACCGACGCCCGGCTCGACCCTCGCCTTCGCGAGAACCTCGCGATCGATGACCTCGGCGTGGTGGCGTACTGCGGCGTCCCGCTCACCACCCAGGAGGGTGACACGCTCGGCTCGTTCTGCGTCATCGACGGCGAGCCACGGGAGTGGACCGAGGCCGAGATCGCCATCGTCGAGGACCTCGCAGGGCTGGTGCAGACCGAGCTCGCGCTGGCCGAGCTCGAGACGGCCCGTGCGACGGGCAACGACGGCGCGCAGTACGTCGCGGCGATCGCCCACGACGTGCGCGGCATGCTGACCGCGATCTCGGGCGGCGCCAACACCCTCGCTCGCGCCGAGACGATGACCGACGACCAGCGTCGGGCGCTCGCCGGGATCATCGAGCGTCAGTCGCTGGCGATGCGCGAGCTCGTGACGATCCTGCTCGACACCACGACGCTGCACGACGGTGGGCTGCCGATCGGGCTGGTCGATGTCGACGTAAGCGAGCTCGTGACGGACGTCGTCGCGAGCTACCAGCTGGCCGGCTCGTCACGCGTGCGCGGTGCCGTCGGTGACGGCCAGCGCTGTCAGGCGGATCCGGTGCACCTTCGGCGCTGCATCAACAACCTGGTGGACAACGCGCTCAAGCACGCCGGCACCCACGCAGCGGTCGAGGTCACCACCCGGACCGAGGGCGACGAGGTGGTGATCGCCGTGGTCGACGACGGCGTCGGCATCGACGCGGAGAGGTTGGCGATCGTGTTCAACCGAGCGCAGCAGGGCGACCGGCCGGCCGACGGCTACGGCCTCGGCCTGCACGTGGTGCGACGCCTGGCGACGGCGATGGGTGGCAGCGTCGAGGTCGACTCCGTGCGCCACGCCGGCAGCACCTTCACCCTGCGGTTCCCGGCAGCCTGACGCCGCCAGGCGTGGCGCGTGTGTCGACGACGACGCCGCCGCTCCCGCGAGGGGAGCGACGGCGCATCGTCGTGTCGGTGAGCGTCAGCGCTTGGGCACCACGACCGGCGCGTGCTGCGCGCCCGTGGTGACCGTCGGCTGGAGCTGCTCGCGCAGCGCCGGGCTCGGGGTGAGCGTCGTCGGCAGCGCCATGGGGTGCGTGGCGCTGAGGTTGACGGCGCTCACGCCCATCGTGAACGGACCCGCGGTCGAGCGGACGCCGGCGAGGTTCGAGACCCGTCGGTGCTGCAGGAACGGGACGTGCACGGTCAGCTCGGTCACGGTGACGGTCTGGGCGGTCGGGTACGGCTGGGACTCGACGTGCGAGGACTTGACCTGGAAGCCGAGCTGGTGGCCCGGCTTGAGGACGTAGTCGGACGGCGTGCCGGAGAAGCGGTAGCTGGTGCCGCTGGCCGCGAGCCGCGCCGGGATGCGGGAGATCTCGGTCGCGACCTTGGTGGCCGGGTCGATGTCGTACAGCACGCCCATGAACTGGGCACCCGGCACGGCGAACGTCGCCTTCACGTCGATGTCGACCTCGCCGGCGATGCGCAGCTCGTCGGTCAGCACCTCGCTGATGGACCAGTAGCCGGTGGTGGCGCTGCTGCTCATCGTGTCGGAGTACGTGCCCGTCTTCATCGTCAGCGGGGCCTTGACGGCGTCGACCGGCGGGTACTGCGCCTCGGTGCGCCATGCGCCGGTCTGGTCGTGGACCTCCACGACGTTGCGCTCGTTGACGCCGTAGCGGAACGGCTGGTCACGCAGGTGGCCGTCGAACCAGTCCAGCGCCTCCTCGAGGAAGCCGCCGCGGCCGACGAAGTTG
>JBFGFG010000124.1:0-7467 GCA_041579655.1 Nitriliruptoraceae bacterium | reverse complement strand
GTCAGGTGCAGTAGCGGGAGCGGGACTCGAACCCGCGACACCACGATTATGAGTCGTGTGCTCTAACCACCTGAGCTACGCCGCCGTACCGAACACGCTCCCGCAAGGGGTGTGTGTTCGCCGAGCCCTGGCGCGGAATCGAACCGCGGACCTCTTCCTTACCATGGAAGCGCTCTACCGACTGAGCTACCAGGGCGAACATGCGAGCCGGGACGGTACCGACGACGGCACGTACGAGCGAACCCTCGCGGGTCCAACGTGCGCACACCGTCGTCGACGGGTGTCCAGAACTCTGTGGTGGGTGCAGGATTTGAACCTGCGTAGCTTACGCAACCGGTTTACAGCCGGGTCCCTTTGGCCACTCGGGCAACCCACCGTCCCGCCCCGGCGAACCGGAGCGACCGGTGAGAGTAGGTGAGGGGTGCGGGGCACGCCAAGCCAAGGCGCATCCGATACGGCGCTGGCGCTCACATGCGGGGCTGCCTCTACGCTCGGGGGCTCCAAAGCAGCCCAGCACCAGGACGTCCACGTGGCCAGCGAGAACAGCTTCGACATCGAGGCGGGGTTCGACCAGCAGGAGGTCGACAACGCCATCAACCAGGCCGCCCGCGAGGTCGCGACGCGGTTCGACTTCAAGAACACCGACACCACCATCGAGTGGTCCGGCACCGAGGCCGTCGTCATCGACTCGTCCACCGAGGACCGCCTCAAGGCTGCCATCGAGGTGTTCCGCGACAAGATCGTCAAGCGCAAGGTGTCGCTCAAGGCGCTGGAGATCGGCGACCCCCGCGGCGTCGGCCAGGGCCGCTGGAAGGTCGACATCGCGCTGGTGGACACCCTCCCGGGCGACCTCGCGAAGAAGATCGTCAAGGACATCAAGGCGACCAAGCTCAAGGTCACGCCGACCAACATGGGCGACAAGGTCCGCGTCGCCGGCAAGGCGCGCGACGACCTCCAGGAGGTCCAGGCGATGATCAAGAAGAACGACTACGACGCGCCGATCCGGTTCACGAACTACCAGTGAGCCCCCGTCCAGTGCCTGTGCCTGCGCCTGCCCTCCTCGCCCGCTGGGCCGTCAAGTACGGCCCGCTGGTCGTGCCGGTGGCCAAGCGCCTGTACGAGGAGGGGCGGTTCCGCCAGCTGGCCATCCTCCACGCCCGCACGATCGTCCAGGGCACCTTCAGCTGGGAGATGTCCAGCGGGCAACGCGTGTGGGTCGTGTGGTCCGGCGACGAGGTCGTGGCCACCTACCCCGAGGTCGAGGGCACGCCCGACGGGCTGTTCCTCGGCGCGCTCGCCGACAGGCGCCTGAACGCCAACGACGTCGTCGTCCGCCGCGTCAAGCGACGTGTCGCAGCCATGCCCCGACCATCACTGCCGGCGCGGCTCCGGCGCGGCGCGGCTGCACAGGACGAGCATGGGCTCGACGAGAGCGGCGCGTGGCGAGACGCTCCCCCGCCGAGGCTGTCGCGCAGCGACGGCTGAACCGCTTCGCGAGCTCGGGTCCGGGTCCCGCGGACCCTCAGCCGCCGACGCGGTCGGCCGGGACCGCGACGGTGATCGCACCAGCCAGCAGCTCGAGGCGGGTCGGCGTGGAGCCCGCGGGGTCTCCGTCGATCTGCAGCTCGAGCGCTGGGTCGGCGTCCAGGGTGAGGGTCGTCCCGGATCGCCAGGTGACGTTCGGGTGAGCATCGCGCTGCCGCAGCGCCAGACCCGCCGCCGTCCACAGCACCTGCCACGGCGAGTCGCCCTGCACGACGCCGACGTGCAGCAGCCCATCGTCGAGCGCGATGGTCTCGTCGACCACGACGCCGTCCCCGATCCGGCCGACGTTGAGGCAGAGGACGGAGTGCCCCGGCACCTCGTGCTGCTCGCCGTCGAGCTCGAAGACGACCGTCGACTCGTCGAGGCCCACGACGTTGCGCAGCCCAGCGGCGATGTAGGCGAAGGGGCCGAGCACGTCCTTGAGGCCCCGGGACGCGTGGCGGACCAGCCGGGCGTCGAACCCGGCGTCCACCATCAGGATGGCGTGCTCGTCGCGGTCGACGAGGTGGATCACGTCCACCTCGCGCTCGTGCCCCTCCGCGGCGGTGGCGGCCGCTGCAGCCGGCCCTTCGAGCGGGACGCCCAGCGCACGGGCGAACAGGTTCGCCGTCCCCATCGGGATCACGCCGAGCGTCACGCCACCGCCTGCCTCGACGAGCCCCGACACACCCTCGCGCACGGTGCCGTCGCCGCCGGCGACCAGCAGCAGGTCGATCTCTCCGGCCGCCGCCAGCTCGTTCGCCCAGCGACGTGCGTCGCCCTCCCCCTCGGTGCGGCGCACCTCGGTCTCGACGCCCGCGAGGGACAGCCGGTCGACAATCTCCTGCTCGGTGCGGTCGGCCTCGTGCGTGCCGGAGGCCGGGTTCAGCACGAGGACGGCCTGGCGCAGGGGCGCCTCCCCCGATGCGCGAGCGGCCGCCGCGGTCAGCGACGACACCGCGTCCACGATCCGTCCGGGGTGCTGCCAGTTCAGCAGGTGCCCTGCGTCCTCGACCGTCTCGAACCGCGCGTTCGGGAGCTCGTGGGCGATCGACTCGCCGTGCTCCTGCGGGGTGGTCCGGTCAGCGTCGCCGCACAGCACCACCGCCTCGAGCTCGATGTCGCCGAGCCGGCCGTAGTAGCTGTGGGTCGCGAGGTCGGAGACCAGCGTGGTCAACGCCGCGTGGTCCGCGCGTGAGAACTCCTCGAGCAGCTCGCGTGACACCGCTGGCGACACGCCGACCCTCGGGACGTAGCCGGACACCAGCAGCCGCAGCGAGCGGTTGCGCACGATCCGGCGGGCCGTGCCGCTGCGCATGCCTTCGACGGAGGGGGACGTGTCGCCGTCGGGCGTGTCGTCGAGCAGCTCCCCCGCCAGCGTGGAGACCAGCGCCAGCCCACGGAACCTGTCGCGCACGCTCGGGCGCTCGACCAGCGTCGCCAGCGCGACGTAGCCGCCGGTCGAGTGGCCGACCAGCACCGCGTCGGTCACGTCGAGCGCGTCGAGGACGGTCACGAGGTCGTCGATCAGCACGTCGGTCTTCACCGGCGCGTCGCTCGTGGCCTCACCGCCGTGCCCGCGCCAGTCGAACGTCACAACCTGGTGGCCGCGCTGCACCAGCGCTGCCGCGACGACGTTCCACGAGGCCGCGCTCAGCCCGTAGCCGTGGAGCAGCACGACCGTGGGGCCGGCGCCAGCGACCCGGACCTCAATCGGCTCACCGTCGGAACGCTCGACCTCGACCTGCTCGGCATCAGGCGCTGGGACCAGGCGGCCGCTGTCGGACGCGACGCCGGGCACCACCGACTCGGTCGCCCGCACGCCCCACGCCAGCGCACCGGTCCCGGCCTGCGTGACGGCCGAGATGACACGATCGACGGATGTCCTGACTCCCACGACCCGCTCCCGACGTCGACGCCCGTGACCGTACTGACGGTCCGTCGGCCTAACCTCGGGCGACCATCGACCTGCGGAGCCGCACGGTGCCCGAGGGCCACACCATCCACCGGCTCGCCCGCGACCACGCCAAGGTGTTCAAGGGTGAGGTCGTGCGTGTCTCGAGCGTGGACAGGCGCTTCCCCGGCGCGGCGCTGCTGGACGGCGAGGTGCTACGCGGCACCTCGGCGTACGGCAAGCACCTGTTCCACCGCTACGACGCCGGCGTGGTGCGCGTTCACCTCGGGCTGATCGGCAAGTTCTTCCGCTGGGACGGCGAGCCGCCGGTCCCCCGCTCGACCGTGCGCATGCGGGTGTCGGCGGCGAACCACACCGTGGACCTCGTCGGGGCGATCGTCTGCGAGCTGGTCACGCCTGGCGAGGCCCGCGCGGTGATGGCCGACCTCGGACCCGACCCGCTGCGCGCCAACGCGGACCCGTTGCAGGCCTACGCCGCGCTGCAGCGTCGATCGATCGGCATCGGTCGCGCGCTGCTGGACCAGTCCGTGCTGGCCGGCGTCGGCAACGTGTTCCGCTGCGAGGTGCTGTTCGTTCACGGCATCCACCCCGAGGTGCCCGCCCGCGACATCACCCTCGACGAGTGGCTCGCGATGTGGGACACGCTGACGGGGTGGCTACGGACCGGCGTACGGATGAACCGCATCGTCACGGTCGATCCCGCGGAAGCGGGCCGCCCCCGCTCGCGCATCACGCGCGAGGACGGCACCTACGTCTACAAGCAGGAGCGCTGCCGCCGCTGCAACACCGAGATCCGCCGCTGGGACCTCGCCGGCCGTTGGTCCTACGCCTGCGAGACGTGCCAGCCGCGACCGTGAACCAACCGACCGCCGAAGGTCGGTCGCTAGGCGTCAGGTGCCACGGCCTTCGCCGTCGCACGCAGCGCGAGCACGAGCGGGAGCAGCACGACCGCGAGCGTGATGATGGCCGGCGCGGGAGCGCCGCCGGTCGCGCCGAACGCCTGGAACGCGAACAGCAGGCCGAACACGACCAGCGCGAGGGCCATCGCCCACCGGCGTCCGATCGCCACGAACGCTCCGAGCACCACCGTGAGCGCACCGAGCACGATCAGCGCCGTTCCGGCCGTCGTGTCCAGCGCGAGACGGTCCGACGTGAGCGCGAGCGCACCGAGCGCCACGTTGGCGAGACCGACGAGGGCCAACAGGCCGCCGGCGAGAGGGACGACGGGTCGCACACGTGCGCGTGACGGACGTTCCCGGCCAAGGACCGGCGGTTCGGTTCCAGACACGACTCGCTCCATCTCGTGCTGTCTAGGTTCCGCCGCATCCTACGGGCGATCCCCGAGGGACTCCGAGCCGGCTCGTCAGGGGTCGGCACCGAACACCAGGACCCACCGATGCAACGAACGCACTCCCCGTTTCGACATGCGACGAGCATGCTCGCCGCCATGGCCATGGCTCTCACCTTCGTGGCCGTCGGCTCGACCAGCGCCTCGGCGCACGAGACCTCCGCGAGCTGCCCCAAGGCCAAGGCCGAGACCTTCTTCGACCAGGTGCTCGACTTCGTCAACATCTTCAGCTCCTTCGTGAGCACGGAGAAGGTCGCCTGCGCGGCCAAGGGCGAGAACGTCGACGTGAAGATGAACCGTGACTGGACGATGCCGATCTCGAGTGCGAAGGGCAACGCCCGCACCCTCGACGCGCCGTGCGTCGACGGTCTCGCGGCAGGGGTGTTCGCATGTGACGGCGTCGACCTCGCCGGCCACGTCTCGATGACCGAGATGCGGCTCGGCCGGCAGGACGAGCCCGCCGGCGTCAACGACGTGTGGGGCTGGACCGACGAGGACGGCCGCGACTACGCGCTGCTCGGCACCACCGAGGGCACCGTCTTCGTCGACATCAGCACCCCGACGGCGCCCCAGCCGCTCGGCATGCTGCCGACCGCGTCCGACGTGGGATCGAACTCGTGGCGTGACATCAAGGTGTACGAGGACCACGCGTTCATCGTCTCCGAGCACACCAACCACGGCGTGCAGGTGTTCGACCTGACCCGACTTGAGACCCACAACCGGAAGAAGGGCAACTTCGTCACCTACGACATGGACGCCCACTACACCGAGCTGGGCTCCGCCCACAACATCGCGATCAACGAGGACACCGGCTTCGCCTACGGGCTCGGCTCGGACGGCTTCTTCGCCTCGGAGTTCCCCTACACGGTCGCCGTCGACAGCGGTCCCTCGTTCTTCGCGACCGGCGCGCTGTTCGGCGAGCCGCCGACCCAGACCGGCCTCACCGGCACGTTCGTCGACACGGGCAGCACCGGCTGCCTTGAGAACGGCCCGCTGACGGGCGTGGACGGGGCCATCGCGCTCATCGACCGCGGCGGCTGCTTCTTCTCAGACAAGGTGCTCAACGCACAGAACGCCGGCGCCATCGGCGTGGTGATCCTGAGCACCACCAACGAGTACCTCTCGATGTCACCCGGCCCGACCGGCGTCGACGTGACCATCCCCTCGGTGTACGTCACCAACAGCGACGGCGCCGCGCTGCGCGCCGAGCTCCCGGCCGACGGCACGCTGTTCGCCAACGACCCGCCGCCGCCCTGTGGCACGGGCCTGCACATGATCGACATCAACGACCCGACGAACCCGACGTTCGCCGGCTGCGACGACCAGACGGGCTACGTGCACGACACGCAGTGCGTCACCTACGACGGACCCGACACCGACTTCCGAGGTCGTGAGATCTGCTTCAACTCCAACGGCATCGGCTTCGGCGAGGACGCGGAGAACTTCTTCTCGATCGTCGACGTGACCGACAAGGCCAACCCGGTCCAGCTGTCACGGGTCACGTACGCCGGCTCGGTGTACAGCCACCAGGGCTGGCTCACCGAGGACCACGGGTTCTTCCTGTTCGGTGACGAGGGCGACGAGGTCGAGCTGGGCGAGCCCACCACGACCCGCGTCTGGGACGTCAGTGACCTCACCGATCCTTCCGTGGTCAGCCTGTTCAAGAACACCACGGCTGCCATCGACCACAACATCTACACCGAGGGCGACCTCGCGTACGCGTCGAACTACGAGGCCGGGCTGCGTCTGTACGACGCGTCCAACCCCGCAGACGGTCTCTCCGAGGTCGGCTACTTCGACATGTACCCGGAGGGTGACGCCGCCACGTTCGACGGCGGCACCTGGTCCAACTTCGCGTACTTCGGGCAGCCGGACATCGTCGCCGTCTCGTCGGTGGACCGAGGGCTGTTCATCCTCCGCGTCCACGCGGACCTGATGGACTGACCGGACAGGCATCACGAGCTGGAGGGGGCCCCACGGGGCCCCCTCCGGCGTGTGCCTGGCAGGAGCGCTGCCCGACGGATGCAGGCCGTCGCTAGCGAGGTGGTAGCACCGGTCGCAGCACCGACAGCAGGATGTCCCGCGTCGTCACGGCGAGGTACGTCGTCCAGCCCAGGACGCCGAGGAACTTCAGCGCGTCCTCGGCCAGCACGGCCGCGCCTCCGACCGGGCGCAGGGCCGCGTCCACGACCACGGAGCCGCCCAGCGTGAGCAGCCCTGCCGCCAGCACCTGCCACAGGGCGCGCACGATCTCGTCGCGGCTCGAGACGAGCCAGCCGACCATCGCGGCCCCGTAGCCGGCGAGCACGACCAGCTTCGGGACGTGCAGCAGCTGAGGCAGCAGGCGGGTGTGCAGCCGCAGCACTCCGTCGAGGAAGAACAACAGGCTGATCGCAGCGGCGCCGCCGAGGAACCGGGCCGCTGCCGGACGACCCACGACCCGCACGACGAACCACCCGCACGCCGCGACGGTCAGGCCGACCGCCCACAGCGCCGTGCTGAGCTCGGCGTACGCGCCGACCCACCACGGGAGTCCGGCGACGTGGTTGGCGTCGAGGAACAGCTGGTAGCGCTCCTCGGACTCGCGCAGCAGCACCAGCGCGAGGACGGCGACCCCGACGACCCACGCCCCGAGCAGCGGGAGCAGCGTCGCCAGCTGCTCGCGGGCGGTGAAGCCACG
>JBFGFG010000123.1:0-7481 GCA_041579655.1 Nitriliruptoraceae bacterium | reverse complement strand
CGGTGGTCGGTGGCGGCCGCCAGCGCGGTGTAGAGCAGCTCGACCGAGGTCCGGTTGCCGGTGCCGATCACGAAGCGCTGGTTGTCGCCGCGCTCCATCGCCAGCGCGAGGGCGTGCACGACGTCGTCGACGTACACGAAGTCGCGGGTGGCCTTGCCGTCGCCGTGGATCGTCACCGGTCGCCCGGCCAGCATCGAGGAGACGAACGACGCGACCACGCCCGCGTCGGAGCCGCCCCGCTGGCGGGGCCCGTACACGTTGGTCAGGGCCAGCACGGTCCAGCGCACGCCGTACACCGACCCGTAGGTCCGCAGGTACTCCTCGGCAGCGCGCTCGGCGGCCGCGTGCGGCGAGAGCCCGGGGCCGTCGTCGGACTCGTCCAGCGGGAGCCGGTCAGCGTCCTCGTCGGTGGCCACGGCGCCGCCGGACGTCGCCATCACGACCTTCCCGACGCCGAAGCGGCGGCAGGCCTCGAGCACGTTGATGGTGCCCACGACGTTCACCATCGCGTCGCCGACCGGGTCCTCGACGCTGGCCTGGCCGGACGCGCGGGCGGCGAGGTGCACCACGAGCTCGGGGCGGTGGCGCTCGATCACGGCGTCGAGGCCGCCGCGCACGACGTCGGCACGCTGGAACTCGAAGCGTCCGGCGCCCTCCTTGCGGGCCCCGTCGAGGTTCGCGAGCGAACCGGTGGAGAGGTCGTCGACGGCCACCACACGGCGGCCTTCGGCCAGCAGCCGGTCCACGAGCGTCGAGCCGATGAAGCCGGCGCCGCCCGTCACGAGCACGGTCTGGGTACGCATCGGGCGCCTCCTTGAGATGTCAGGAGGCTAACGCCGGCCCTGCTGCCGACCTCGGTGGCACGACCGTGCCGGCGCCGAGGCCGTCGTCATGCCCCGAGGGTCAGCTCGCGGGCATGTCCAGCTTCGCGCGGATCCGCGCCAGCAGCTCGGGCGGCGCCTGGTCGGCGCACTTCTCGCGCACGACGGCGCGCAGCTGCGTCTCGAAGTCGGCCCTGCCGGCGCACGGCAGGCACGCAGCGAGGTGCGCCTGCAGCTGCTCGCGCTCCGCGGGCTCGAGCTCCTCGTCGAGCAGCAGGTCGAGCCGCTCGAACAGCGCGGAGCAGTCCACGCCGCCCTCGGTCTCGACACAGCCGTCGAGGTCGGTCAGGGCGTCGGGAGAGGTCCGGTCCGATGGTGTCATCACGCGTCCTTCCCGTCCGTGATCAAGCCGCGCTCACGCGCGTAGTCCTCCAACGCGGCCTGGAGCCCACGTCTTCCCCGATGGATGCGCGACATCACGGTGCCCACGGGCGTCTCCATGATCTCGGCGATCTCCTTGTAGGCGAAGCCCTCCACGTCGGCGTAGTACACGGCCATCCGGAACTGCTCGGGCAGGGCCGCCAGCGCCTCGCGCACGGCGTCGTCGGTGATGCCGGCCAGCACCTCGGACTCGGCGCTGCCGGCCTTGCCGACGGCGTCGTACAGCGTGTGGTCGCCCCACTCGTCGGTGAGGTTCTCCTGCGGGCGGCGCTGCTTCTTGCGGTACATCGACAGGAACGTGGTGTGCAGCACCCGGTACATCCAGGCCTTCAGGTTGGTGCCCTGCTGGTACTGGTGGAACGAGCGGTACGCCTTGACCATCGCCTCCTGGACGAGGTCCTGCGCATCGACCGGGTCGCGCGTGTAACGCATCGCCGCGCCGAACAGCCGGTCCGCCAGCGGCATGACCTGCTCCTCGAAGAGCCGGTTGCGCTCGTCGTCGCTGAGCTCGGCCCGCTGGATCGAGCCGTCCGGCTGTACGCCGTCGACGACCTCGACCTCCACGTCCGTTGCACCGGTGCTCGCGACGTCCGACACGCGCCCTCCTGGGTCGTGGGCGAGGCTACGCGGCCGCGCGCCGGGTCGCGTCCTCCACAGACACCGTCGGAACCGAACGTAATGAAAGTGCATGAGAGTGATAGGGTGCCCACCCCGCGGATGAACCAGCAGACGAGGAGGCGCCCGTGCCCACACCGACCGGCCCTGCGGCGCTGGCTGCCCGCCGCAGCACCCGCCGCCGTGCGCTGAGCCTGGCGCCGTGGGCCGTGGCGCTGCTGCTCGCGGCGCTCGGGTTCACGCGGTTCGCAGGCAGCACGGATCCGGCGCTGGCGGACACCGGGCTGGGCCTCTCGCCCACACCCAGCGCCGCGCCCACCCCTGACCTCGGCTCGACGTCAGCCCCCAGCATCAGCTCGCCCGACGCGGCGGCTGCGCCCCCTCCGGCCGGACCCGAGCTGCCCGCCGAGCTGACCGCCTCGGTGCTCGGCGCGGCGCGCGTGGCGCTGGGCTCCGACGGCCTCGGCAGCACGCCGAGCGACGCCGGCACGGGCGCCCAGGTGCCGCAGCGCTGGGCGCTGGACCTCGCTGTGGTCGGCGTGATCGAGCCCGCACCCGGACGGCTCGTGGTGATCGTGCACGGCACCGTCATCACCTCGGCACCGGGACGGGGCTGGTCCACGCCCACGCCGGCCGCGGTCGCGGTCGCCGTCTCGACCGACGGTCCCCCGACGGTCGGCCCGACCTGGCCACTGACGGCCCCCGCCACCGCCGTCGCGCCGTGGGGAGCCGTCGGCGGCAGCCCGGTGACCGACGTGCTGGTCCACCAGGAGGTGCTCGACGCGTTGCTGGACGCCGGCTGGGCCCCGGACGCCGTCTCGAGCATCCACGCGCTGCAGGACGGGCTGCTGCTGGCGCACCTGGACGGCACCGCGCCGGACGGCACCAGCGGCGAGCGCGCTGTGTGGCTCATGCGCACGCCCGAAGGCGTGACCGTCGCAGGGCACACGGCCAGCCACTCCCCCGCCCCACCCCTGCAGCCCGACCGACCCCCGCAGCCCGACGAGAGCCCGACTCCACACCCGACCGCTCACACGACGGAGACCGCATGACCCGCACCGCCCACCTCGACCCGACCACGGTGCGCACGGCCCGCCGCCGCACCATCATCGCCCGGGGCACGCGCCCCACGGCACCGGCCGCCCTGAGCGAGCCCGAGCGGGCGCTGGAGGCCGAACGCCTCGCCGGCGCGCTGGCCCGGTGGTACGCCGAGACGCTGGCCGGCCGCCGCGACGTGCGCCAGCTCCGCGCCCTGCTGACGCCGCGCGTGGAGCACCGGGTGCTGGGCGCGGTGCTCCGCGAGCGGGCACGCGTCCGGCTCGGATCGCCGTCCACGACCGCCAGCGTCACCGTGCGCCGCACGCTGGTGCACGCGGTCGGCGACCGCTACGAGGCCGTGGTGATGGTCGACGACGGCACGCGCGTGCACGCGGTCGCGGCGGTGCTCCACGCCGGCGCGAAGGGCTGGACCGTCAGCGAGCTCGCACGCCCCGAGGACGGCGTGCCCGCGCTGACGCCACCGGTCATCCGCTGACACGACGACGGGCGACCCGTGGGCCGCCCGTCGTCGTGCTGTGCGCTCAGATGCTCAGCCGTGGCACTTCTTGAACTTCTCGCCGGACCCGCAGGGGCACGGGTCGTTGCGACCGACGCCCTCGAAGGCGCCGGCGCCACCACCGGTCTGGACCGCGGTGCCGCCACCCTCGGCCGGAGCCGAGTAGCTGAGCGACTGCTCCGACGGGGTCTCCGGTGCCTCGACCACGGACGCCGCAGCGGCCGCGGCCGGCGTGAGCGTCGAGGTGACCGACGGGTCCTCGGCCGCGACCTCCACGCCGTCAGGATCCACGTCCTGCGGTGACGTGTCCTCGGTGTCCGCCGGGCGCTGCAACGACGAGGCAGCACCCTGCTCGACCTCGGGCAGCTCCTCGTCGGACGGTGCCTCGGGCTCGCCGCCGGGCGCGCCCTCCTGCTGCGGCGACTGCTCCTGGTTGACGGGCAGGCGGAAGAAGTACGTGACCGCCTCCTCCTTCACCGTGGCCATCATGGCCACGAAGGAGTCGTACGCCTCGCGCTGGTACTCGACGAGCGGGTCGCGCTGGCCGACGGCGCGCAGGCCGATGCCGGAGCGCAGCGCGTCCATCTCGTAGAGGTGCTCGCGCCAGCGACGGTCGACGACGGACAGGATCACGCGGCGCTCGATCTCGCGCATGACCTCCTCGCCTCCGACCTCGTCCTCACGCAGGAGGAACGCACGGTCGACGTCCTTGATCATCTCCTCGGTGAGCGACTCGGTGGTCGTGTGCTCGAGGTCCATCGACGAGAAGTCGTACTCGCAGTCGTAGATGCGCTTGAGCTCGGCCTCGAGCAGCGGGAGGTCCCACTCCTCCGGGAACACGCCCGGGGGTGCGTACGCGGCGACGACCTGCGAGATCGCGTCCTCCACGTACTTCTGGGCGAGCTCCTCGATGGCCTCGTGGTCGCCGTCGATGATGCGCTGGCGCTGGCCGTACACGACCTTGCGCTGCTCGTTGAGCACGTCGTCGTACTTCAGCACGTTCTTGCGGACGTCGAAGTTGCGCGACTCGACCTGGGCCTGGGCGCTCTGGATCGCCCGGGAGACCATCTTCGCCTCGATCGGCTGGTCGTCCGGGATCTGCAGCCGGGTCATGATCGACTCGACGGCCGACGCGTTGAACAGCCGCATCAGGTCGTCCTGCAGCGACAGGTAGAAGCGGGACTCGCCCGGGTCACCCTGACGGCCGGAACGACCGCGCAGCTGGTTGTCGATGCGGCGCGACTCGTGCCGCTCCGTGCCGATCACGTACAGGCCGCCGAGCGCGACGACGTCCTCGTGCTGCTGCTGGAAGTCACCCTCGTAGCGGGCCAGCGCCTCGGCGCGGACGCGCTCGCGCTCGGCCTCGGCCTCGGCGGGCTCGAGGTGGCTGAGGTCGAGCTTCTTGACCTCCTCCTCCGCGAGGTCCTCGGAGTTGCCGCCGAGGATGATGTCGGTTCCGCGACCGGCCATGTTGGTCGAGACGGTGACCGCGCCCTTCTGGCCGGCCTGGGCGACGATGTGGGCCTCACGCGCGTGGTTCTTCGCGTTGAGCACCTCGTGCGGGATCCCCCGGCGGCGCAGCAGCTGCGACACGTGCTCGGACTTGGCGACGTCGGTGGTGCCCACCAGCACCGGCTGGCCCTTGGCGTGGCGCTCGGCGATGTCGTCGACCGCTGCCTCGAACTTGGCCGGCTCGCTCTTGTAGATGAGGTCGGCCTCGTCCAGGCGGACCTTGGGCCGGTTGGTCGGGACCTCGACAACACCGAGCTCGTAGATCTCGAGGAACTCCGCCTCCTCGGTCTTGGCGGTACCGGTCATGCCGGCCAGCTTGTCGTACGTGCGGTAGTAGTTCTGCAGCGTGACGGTGGCGAGGGTCTGGTTCTCGTCCTTGACCTTCACCCGCTCCTTGGCCTCGATGGCCTGGTGCAGGCCCTCCGAGTAGCGGCGACCCGACAGCACACGGCCGGTCTGCTCGTCGACGATGTTGACCTCGCCGTCGCTGACGATGTACTCGCGGTCGCGCTTGAACAGCTCCTTGGCCTTCAGCGCGTTCTGGAGGTGCTGGATCAGCGGCGTGTTCACGCTGGCGTAGAGGTTGTCCACGCCCAGCAGCTTCTCGACCTTGGCCACGCCGTCGTCGGTGATGCCGACGTTGCGCTTCGCCTCGTCCACGACGTAGTCGCCGGTCTGGATGATGATGCCGCCGGGGCGACGCTCCTCCTCACCACGCTGGAGGTTCGGCACGACCCGGGTCGCGAACACCTGATACCACTGGCCGGACTGCTCGGCCGGGCCGGAGATGATCAGCGGCGTGCGGGCCTCGTCGACGAGGATGGAGTCGACCTCGTCGAGCAGGGCGAAGTTGTGGCCGCGCTGGACCTGCTGGTCCTTGCTGAACACCATGTTGTCGCGCAGGTAGTCGAACCCGAACTCGTTGGTGGTGCCGTACGTGATGTCGCAGAGGTACGCCTCGCGCTTGGACTGCTTGTCCTGCTGCGAGTAGACGGCGCCGACGGAGAGGCCGAGCCAACGGTGGACCTGACCCATCCACTCGGCGTCACGACGGGCGAGGTACTCGTTGACCGTCACCAGGTGCACCCCGTCGCCCGGCAGGGCGTTGAGGTAGATCGGCATCGTCGAGGTCAGGGTCTTGCCCTCACCGGTCTTCATCTCGGCGATGTTGCCGTCGTGCAGCGCGAGACCGCCGAACACCTGGACGTCGTACGGGCGCTGCCCGAGCACGCGCCACGCGGCCTCACGGACCACGGCGAACGCGTCGACCTTGAGGTCGTCGAGCTCGGCGCCGTTGTCGAGCTGCTCGCGGAACGCCGCGGTCATGCCCTTCAGCTCGTCGTCGGACATCGCGGCCGCCCAGTCGGAGCGGGCGTTCACCCGCTCGACGACCTTCTGGACCTTCTTCGCCGAGCGGCCTTCGCCGACACGGAGGATCTTGTTGAACACCATCGTTGACGACCTGGTTCGACGCGAGAGGAAGTGGTGGGCCCGCGCTTCCAGCGCTGGACCGACGCCGGAGATGCTACGTCCTCGCCGTGGGCCTGACCTGCGCCCTGCGCCTCGCAGCGTCAACTTCCCCAACTCGACGGGCCGCTGGTGCTCCTCAGCGCGTGCGCGGCGGGCGTTCCGTGCTGCGCATCGGCTCGTCCGGACCGGCGAGGTACGTGAAGCGCTGCCCCTCGCGCAGCAGCGCGTACAGCACCGATCCACCGGCGATCGCGTGCCGGTCCAGCACGCCGGGGACCCCGTCCACGGTGTCCTCGCGCCAGAGATCCGAGAGCTCCTCGAACGAGTCCAGCGGGATGTCGTCGGCGCGCTCGACCTCCCACCGCGGCGGCGCTGCCGGGCGCGCAGGGCTGGCGGGTCGGTCCGGAACTCCGCCGACAGCCGGAGCGTCCAGCACGAAGGTGTAGGTCAGCTCGCCGTCCGGGAGCAGGTAGCGGTGCGTGCCGTCCTCGTCACGGCGGTGCAGCACCGAACGCTGGTCACGCTTCGCCATCCGTGCGAGCTCGTCCATCGACGCCACGCGCACCTCGGTGCCGCCGACGTCCGCGCCCGGCGCGAGCTCGACGAGCAGGCTGTTGTAGCGCAGCTGCAGACCGAGCTCGGGGTCCTCCTGCTGCTCCTTGCGCACCAGCCAGTAGGCGGCGCCCCCGAGCCCGAGCAGCAGCAGCGAGCCGAGCACGCGCACGACGGTGGTCGGCAGCGTGAGACCGAGCAGGCCGACCCTGGCGGTGTCATCGCCCGCTCGCACCACGGTTCGTGCGGGCCCGGTGGCCGCGAGCGTGTCTCCAGCCGACGCCAACCGCAGGGCGTCACCGGTCAGCGTCTGGCCCGCGCCCGTGGCCAGCGCCACGACGGGCCGCAGCTCGATCGCGACGATGGCGTCGTCGCCCGCCTCGGGGAGCGCGGCGAACGCCGCCTCGGCCGCTGCGAGATCGAGCTCCACGGTGGCGCGCCCGACGCCGTCCACCGGCGCACCGCTCCCGGTGTCCAGCGGCAGCGACGCTCCCTGCTGCGTCCGCAGCACCGCG
>JBFGFG010000122.1:0-7519 GCA_041579655.1 Nitriliruptoraceae bacterium | reverse complement strand
GTCCTGCTGGCTTGCCAGCCCCACGTAGCCCTCCACCCGCAGCTTCATGCGCTGTGCGGCGGCGCGCAGCGCGAGCTCCGGGTCCAGGTCTGCGGCACGCGCGAACGCGACCGCGGCCAGCAGCGCCTCGCCCAACGCCTCTGCCCGCGCTTCGTCGTCCGAGGCGGCAGCAGCAGCAGCGAGCTGCGAGCTCACCTCGGCCGCTGCGGCGTCGGCGTCGAGCACCGGGGCGTGGGCCTTGCCCGCGCGCGACAGCAGCTTGTGTGCCAGCGGCATGGCCGGCTGGCTGGCCGCGACCCCGTCGAACGGGCCGTTGCGGTGGGGCTTCTCCGCCGCTTTGAGGTCGTCCCAGCGGGCGACGACCTCGTCGGCGTCCTCGACGGTCGCGTCGGAGAACACGTGCGGGTGGCGGTGCACCAGCTTGTCGGCGATGCCTCGCGCGACGTCGTCGATGGTGAACGCGCGCCGGTCCGCGCCGAGCTGCGCGTGGAACACCACCTGCAGCAGCACGTCACCGAGCTCCTCGACGATGTCCGCGTCCTGACCGCCGGCGATCGCGTCCAGCGTCTCGTAGGTCTCCTCCACGAGGTAGGCCGCGAGGCTCTCGTGGGTCTGCTCGAGGTCCCACGGGCAGCCGTGCTCGGGGTCGCGCAGGCGACGCTCGACCTCGACCAGCCGCAGCAGCTCACCGCCGGCCGGCAGCTCGGCGAGGAAGATGAACTCGACCTCGATGCGGCGCTTGGCGCCCTCGAGCCCGACCGCGCGGCCGAGCCCACCGTCGTCGGGGCCGAGCAGCACGACGGCCTCGGTTCCGCTCTCGGCCTTCTCGCACAGACCGGACGCCAGCCGCCGGTCGCCGGGGTCGCCGATGCCGATCAGGTCCTGGCGGTCGCGCACGTTCAGCCCGCCGACGGGGATCGCCTCGAACGCGATGCCGGCGCGCTCGAGGTGCATCGCGGCGGGGTGGTTCGCGGGGTCGCGCAGCAGCACGACGTCTGCCTGCGACAGCGCCTCCCAGGACGAGAACGAGAGCAGGCCGGGGGCACCGGGTGCCGACTCGACGAGGACGATGCGGCTCATGGTGCGGGCACCTGTGGTCGGGAGGTCACGCGGCGGCGGACGCCACCGCCGTGCGGGCCGCTGGGGCCCCGTTCGGATCTGGCGTCGGTCAGAGCTCCGGCTCGGGAGCCCCACCGATCGGGTCGATGCTCTGGCTCTGGCGGTTCCAGCTGCCGAAGCGGCCCGCGACGCTGGGGTTGGCGTCCGAGAGCGCCTGGCTCTGCCACGCCATCATCATGTCCTGCGCACGGCCCTGCTCGAGCGAGGCACGCGCCGCGGCGGCGGCCTCGGCGGGGTCCGCCACGACGAACTCGTCGACGAGGATGAGGTGGAAGCCGAACTGGGTCTCGACGGGACCGATGACCTCGCCGATCGTGGCGGGGCCGTCCCAGATGGCGGCCTCGAACGGCTCGACGTAGGTGCCGCGCGGGTTGAGCCCGAGCGAGCCGCCCTGGGCGCCGGAGCCGTCCAGCGAGAGCTCGGCGGCCAGCGCCGCGAACTCCTCGCCTGCGTCGAGGCGGGCCAGCGCGGCAAGCGCCTCAGCCTCGGTCTGCACGAGGATGTGGCGAGCCGACACCTGGTCCGACGTGCTGCCCTGCGCCTCCACGGCGGCGGCGACCTCGTCGTCGGTGATCGGCGCGTCGGCGATCAGCGCCTGGGCCACCGCCTGCTGGACGAGGTTCGCCCGCTCGGAGGCCAGCGCGATCTCGATGGTGACGCCCTGCGCGGCGAGGGCCTCCGCGAAGGCCTCCTCGCCACCGGTCGAGTCGATGGTGCGCTGCAGCGCGGTCGTCACGTCCGCGTCGGAGAGCTCGAACCCGAAGTCCTGCTGGGCCCGCTCCTCGAACACGGCCGTGGTCAGCAGGAACTGCAGCACCTGGCGCTGCGCCTCGACCGTGGCCACGAGCGCGTCGGCCTCCGGCATGCCGGCCGTGCGCAGCGCGACGAACGGCTCCACGACCGTGCGGAGCTGCTCGACGGTGACCTCGGCCTCGCCGGCGCGTGCCGCGACGTCACCGGTCGAGAACCCCTCGAGGCCGGGCGCGGCGTCGCCGTGCAGCGACATCGTGGTGTCGCCGGAGCAGGCCGACAGGAGGAGTCCTGCGGCGAGCACGCCGGCGACGAGCGATGAGGACCTGGACTGCACGCGCACGGGGCGACCTGACGACGTTCGGGTGGCTGACGGACGGCGGCCGAGTGTAGCCCTGCGGCCTGCGCCGCCCTCGGGGCGGGTCAGCCCTCGGAGGACGACTCCGACGGCGCCACGCTGGGTGCCTCGACCTCGACCTCGGGCGACTCGTCCTCGCCGGCCGGCGCCTCGATGGTCAGCGTCTCGGCGTTCCAGCTGCCGAGCGCCTCGTTGACCTCGACCACCATGCCGTCGAACACGCCGTCGATGAACGCGCCGTACTCGTCGCCGATGGCGGACTGACGCATCGTGGACTCGACGTCCGCGAACGGCGCGGTGATGAGCTCGTTGACGACGATCAGGTGGTAGCCGAACTCGGACTTCACCGGCCCGACGACCTCACCGATCACGGTGTCCTCGGCGTACACGGCCTCGCTGAACTCCGGGACGTACGTGCCGCGCGGCTGGACGCCGAGCGAGCCACCGTTGGCACCCGAACCCGGGTCGGTCGAGAGCTCGGTCGCGAGCGCCGCGAACTCCTCGCCTGCCTCGATGCGCGCGAGGACGTCCAGCGCCTCGGCCTCGGTCTCGACGAGGATGTGGCTGACGTCGCTGGACTGGAACGCGGTCGGGTCGTCGTCGTACTGCGCCTCCAGCGTCTCGCTGGTGACGTCGTTCTCCGCGGCCAGGGTGTCCTGGACGTAGGTCACCAGCAGGAAGATGTACGCCTCCTCGGCCGAGAACGTGCGGGCGGTCTCGACGTCGATGCCCTGCTCGTCGGCGGCGGCCGCGAAGGCCTCCTCGCCACCCATCGCCTCGATGTTGTCGTCGATCGCCGCCTCGATCTCGGCGTCGCTGATGACGTCCTCGACCTTGACGTCGAAGCGCTCCTCGACCGCCGCCTCGACGGCCGTGAGCTGGATCTGCTGTCCGAGCACCTCGCGCACGAGCTGTGCCCGCTGCTCGTCGAGGTCCTCCTCGGCGACGTCCGCCAGCAGCGCACCGCGGGCCTCGACCAGCGCCGCGACCTCCTCGCCGGAGATCTCGATGCCGTTGACGGTGGCCGCGACGTCGATCTCGGAGAGGTCCGCGACAGCGCCGCCCTCCTCGCCACCGATCGGGTCGCCGGTGCAGCCGGCGAGCAGCAGGGCGCCTGCCAGCACGGGCACGACGAGGGAACGGGTCGACAGGAGGCGCACGGCGGGAGCCTTGGCGTTGAGGAGCACACGGCGGGCGCGCGCGGGAGGCCCCGAAGGTACCGGGATGGCCGGGTGGCCACCGTTGTCGGCCATCCCCGACGACCGGCGCGCCGAACGCTCGACGACGCAGCTGACACCGACGTAACCAGTACAGCGAACGCTGGCGTGGTCACGGCCGTGCCGCGGCGTCCCCACCCGACGCCCCAGGACCCGCCGTGACCCGCCTCGGAACGCTCGCCCGACGAGCTGCGCGCTCATCGGTGCTCGCGACGTTCACGACGCCGTACTCGGTCGGGCGTTGGCTCGAGCTGCTCAACCCGCTGTGGTCCGACGAGGACCGCGCGCGGGTGGTCAACGTCGAGCCCGAGTCAGCGGACGTGGTGACCGTGACCCTGCGCCCGGCGCCTGGATGGCCCGGTCACGAGGCCGGCCAGCACACCGTCCTGCGCGGCGAGGTCGACGGCCGTCGCATCGCACGCGCCTTCACCCTGGCGGGCTCCGAGCACGACCGCGACACCGTCACGCTGACCTGCAAGGCGTACGAGGGCGCGGTGCTCGTGCCGTGGCTGCGCGACCAGCTGCGCCCAGGCGACGTCGTCGGCCTCGACCACCCGACCGGCGACGTGCGGCTGCCGAGCCCCCGCCCTGCGCATCTGGTGTGCGTGGTCGGCGGCAGCGGCATCACGCCCGCGATGGCGATGCTCCGCACGCTGCGCGACGAGCGGCACACCGGCCGGATCACGTTCGTGCAGTTCGCCCGGACGCGAACCGCGGCGCTGTTCACCAGCGAGCTGGCCGCGGCGGAGCTCGCGATGCCCGGCCTGCGCGTGCACACCGTCACGACCCGAGAGGACGACGGCCCGCTCAGCGGACGCCGGCTCGACGTCGGTCTGCTGGACGAGCTGGCGCCGGGCTGGCGCGACGCAACGTCGCTGGTGTGCGGCCCCGTGCGCATGCTCGAGGCCGCCGAGGCGCTGTGGGCCGGCGCGGGCGCGCGCGAGCGGCTGCTGATCGAGCGGTTCCGACCACCGAGCATCGTGGTGCCACCCGACGGCGAACGTGGCGCGATCACGTTCGCAGGCTCGGGCACGACCGTCGCCGACGACGGACGCTCGCTGCTGGAGCAGGCCGAGGCGGCGGGCCTGTCCCCCGCGTCCGGATGCCGCATGGGCATCTGCCACACCTGCGACCGCCCCAAGCTCGCCGGGCTGACGCGCGACGTGCGTGACGGGGCCCTCGACGCCGGCGAGCGCAGCCGGATCCAACCCTGCGTCAGCGTCGCCGTCGGCGACGTCGAGCTCGACCTGTGACCGCCAGGAGCACCCCATGAGCACGCTGCCCGCCGCGCCGGACGAGGCCACCGCCCCCTCCGCCGCCCGCCACCCTGCGTACGCCCACCTCAGCGACACGCAGATCGTCGCGATCGGCGAGGAGCTCGACGCGTTGCGGGCGCGCATCTTCGCGCAGCGCGGCGAGCAGGACGCCCGATACATCCGCCGGGTGCTGCGCCTGCAGCAGGTGCTCGAGGTCGCTGGGCGCATCGGCATCGTGCTGTTCTTCGTGCACTGGACCGCGTGGGTGCTGGGCATCCTGCTGCTGGCCGGCGCCAAGGTGCTCGACAACATGGAGCTCGGGCACAACATCATGCACGGCCAGTACGACTTCATGAACGACCCGCGCTTCGACTCCTCCAGCTACGAGTGGGACCACGCCTCGGCGTCGGAGCAGTGGCGCCACACCCACAACGTGCTGCACCACACCTACACCAACGTCCTGGGCGTGGACCGCGACATCGGGTACGGCCTGCTGCGCGTCACCTCCGAGCAGTTCCACCGTCCCAAGCACTGGTTCCAGCCGCTGAACGTGGCTGTGCTCGCGCTCGGGTTCGAGTGGGCGATCGCGATCCACGACCTCGAGATGAACCGGCTGCTGTCGGGCCGCCGCGCGTTCGACGAGAAGGTCCAGGACATGGCCCGCGTCGCCGCGCGGAAGGCGGGCCGCCAGGCGCTGAAGGACTTCGTCGTGTTCCCGCTGCTGTTCTTCCCCGTGCTCGTCCCGGTGCTGCTCGGCAACCTCGTGGCGAACCTGCTGCGCAACGTCTGGACATGGGCCGTCATCTTCTGCGGCCACTTCCCCGGCGAGGTCCAGATGTTCGACGAGGAGGTCGTCGACGGCGAGAGCCGGGCCGAGTGGTACCTGCGCCAGATGCTCGGGTCTGCCAACATCACCGGCAGCCGGACGTTCGACCTGTGGACCGGCAACCTCAACCACCAGGTCGAGCACCACCTGTTCCCGGACATGCCCAGCATGCGGCTACGTGACGCCGCCGTCGAGGTGCGCGACCTGTGCGAGCGCTACGACCTGCAGTACAACACCGGTCGCTTCAGCCGTCAGCTCGGCAACGTCGTGGGACGCCTGCTGAAGTTCAGCCTCCCGAACCCACTCATCCAACGACTCGGCATGCAGCTGTGACATCCACGCCCAGCACGCGACGACGACCCTCCGGGACCATCGTCTCGCGCGCTGCGGCGATCCTGTTCCTGCTCGCGGTGGTGGCCGTGCGGTGCTCGTCGGCGGTGCTGGAGACCACGCCCGAGCGCCCGGTCGTCGACCAGGCCACGCCGCCGGTCGCACCGGCCCCGAGAGCCTCACCGGACGCCTCCCCGACCCCGTCGCCGGACACCGCCGTCACGCTGCCGGACGAGCCCGTGTCGGCGGCACCTCCGGCGCTGCCGCTGGCTCGTGACCACGAGCTGGTGCAGGCCGGCGCGGCGGTGCAGTTCGTGACCCCGTGGTCGGAGCCCGGCTCGCCCACCGAGGTTGCGCAGGTCGTCACGCGCACCGAGGCGGTCGTGCGCGACCCCCGCAGCAGCGACACCGAGCGCACCGCTGCGGCGCACGAGGGGCAGCGGGCGCAGCGGCTGCTGGCCGCGATGCCGGCCTGGCGCGAGGAGGCGCTCGCCGCGCTGGCGGAGCCGACCCGCCGGGCGGTGACCGCCAACCTCACAGCGCGCGACGCGCTGGACCGGCTCACGGGCAACGGCGATCTGCCCGACGCGCTGCCCGCCTGGGAGGTCGTCGAGCCCGAGCCTGCCGAGCAGCTGCTGCAGCACTACCGCGACGCCGGCGAGGCGATGGGCGTCGACTGGACGCTGCTGGCCGGGATCAACCTCGTCGAGACGCGCATGGGCCGCATCGTGGGGTTCTCGACCGCGAACGCCCGCGGGCCGATGCAGTTCATCCCGCCGTCGTGGGTGGCGTTCGGCGCCGGCGGCGACATCGACGACGCGCGTGACAGCATCTTCGCCGCCGCGCGCCACCTCGCCGAACGGCCGGGCTCGCCGCCCAGCGACCGCAACGCGCTGTTCGGCTACAACAACTCGGTGCACTACGCGGACGCCGTGCTCGCCTACGCGCAGCTGCTGCGCGAGGACCCCGACGCCTACCTGGGCTACCACGGCTGGCAGGTGTACTTCACGACGGACGCCGGCCCGCTGCTGCTGCCCGTCGGCTACCGCGAGGAGCAGCCGGTGCCGCTCGCGGAGTACCTCGCCCGGCCGGCCGTGGTGGTCGTCGGGTGAGCGCCACGCCGCTCGCGCTGCTGGTGGCGACCTCGGCTGCGGTGGGCGCGACGCGCTCCCGCACGGCGAAGACCGAGGCGCTGACGGCGGCCGTCCGGCAGCTGCACGACGACGAGCTCGAGGCCGGCCTCGCGATGCTGGCCGGCCACCCCAGCCAGGACCGGCTGAGCGTCGGCTGGAGCGCCGTGGCTGGCACCGAGGTGCCACCGGCCCCCAGCTCGACGCTGACGCTGCCCGAGGTGCAGGCGATGCTGGACGCGATGGCCGACGCCTCCGGCACCGGGTCGCAGGGGGTCCGCAGCGAGCTGCTGCGCGAGCTGCTCGGCCGCGCGACGCAGGAGGAGCAGGCGTGGCTGCGCGGCGTGCTGCTGCGCGAGGTGCGCCAGGGCGCGTCCGACTCGCTGGTCCAGACCGCGATCGCCGCCGCCTGCGACGTACCGAGCGCCGCGGTGCAGCGCGCGGTGTTCCTCACCGACGACCCTGCGGCCGTCACGCGCGCTGCGCGAACCGGCGGCGCCGACGCGCTGGCCGCGATCCGACTGTCGCCGGGG
>JBFGFG010000121.1:0-7538 GCA_041579655.1 Nitriliruptoraceae bacterium | reverse complement strand
GCAGGCTCCTCGGCGGGGGCGGGCTCCTCGGCGGGGGCGGGGGCCTCGGCGGCCGGGGCCGGCTCGCTGGTGGTGTCACCCGAGGTGTCGGCGGAGCCGCCGGAGTCCTCGACGTTGATGTTGACGTTGTCCGGGATGACGTCGCCATCGCTGAGGCTGTTCACCGCGAGCCACGCCAGCAGCGCGAAGGCGAGCACGGCGACGATCGCGATGATCGCGTTGCTGGTGCTGCGGTCGTTACCGGTGACGATGACCTCGCGGTCACGGGTCGTCTCGGTGTGGGTGGAGGTGGGAGGTGTGGTGGGGGTCTCGGGCTGCATGATGCGCTCCGTGTGTGGTGTGGGGTGTGTCGGGGGAGGTCGTGGGGGCGGCGCGGGTCAGGAGGGGAGACCCACGCCGCGGAGCGGTCAGCTCCAGGTGCTGCCGTGGACGAGGGCCTCGTCCACGGTCACGTCGACGGCCGGGACGTTCATGTCGACCTCGCCGTCACCGCCCGTGAAGGCGCTGATGAGCAGGTAGCCGAGGAGGCCGAACACGATGAGTGCCACGATGGCGACGACCGGGCTGGTGTTGCGGCCACCGTCCGTGACGATCACCTCACGCTCGCGGGTCGTGCCGGTGTGCTCGTGGTGGGTGTCCATGGTTCATGTCTCCTGCCGTGTGGCGTTGGGGTGTGTGGTTGTGTGTGGGACGGGCTAGTCATGCCCCGGCCGACCGGCCACCAAACCGTGACCGTTCCGGAGCCCCCAGCCGACCGCCGGGGGTGTGGGAGGGCGTCGCTACGCTCGACCGCCACCGCGAACCCGCCTGCTGACGACCGGAACGCTCGTGTTCGACACCCTCGCATCGCGCCTCGACGCCGCCCTCGACAAGGTCAGAGGGCGCGGCAAGCTCGACGAGAAGACGGTCGACGCGACGCTGAAGGAGATCCGCCTCGCGCTGCTCGAGGCCGACGTCAACTTCAAGGTCGTCAAGGGCTTCGTCGACCGACTGCGCGAGACGCTCGTCGGCGAGGAGATCAGCAAGGCGCTCAACCCGGCGCAGCACGTCATCCGCGCCGTGGACCGCGAGCTCGCCCGCGCGCTCGGTGGCGAGTCGGCGCCGCTGAACCTCACCGGCAAGGGACCGCACGTCATCGTGCTGGCCGGTCTGCAGGGCTCCGGCAAGACGACGGCCGCCGCCAAGCTGGCGATGCACCTCAAGAGCAAAGGCCGCCACCCGCTGCTGGTCGCCTGCGACCTCCAGCGACCCGCCGCCGTCCAGCAGCTGCGTGTGAACGCCGAGAAGGTCGGCGTGCCGGTGCACGCACCCGTCGAGTCCGGCGACCCCGTCGAGGTGGCCCGTGACTCGCTGCAGGTCGCGCGGGACCAGAGCTGCGACGTGGTGATCGTCGACACCGCCGGTCGCCTGCACGTCGACGAGGAGCTGATGGAGCAGGCGCGGCAGATCCGTGAGGTCACCGACGCCGAGATCACGCTGTTCGTCATCGACGCGATGATCGGTCAGGAGGCCGTGAACGTCGCGGCGAGCTTCCTGTCGCAGGTCGGCTTCGACGGTGTGGTGCTGTCGAAGCTCGACGGTGACGCCCGCGGTGGTGCGGCGCTGTCCGTGCGCGAGGTCACCGGCAAGCCGATCATGTTCGCGTCCGTGGGCGAGCACCTCGACGAGTTCGAGGCGTTCCACCCGGACCGCATGGCCAGCCGGATCCTCGGCATGGGCGACATGATGACGCTCATCGAGAAGGCCGAGCAGACCTACACCGAGGAGGAGGCCACCAAGGCCACCGACGCGTTGATGTCGGGCCAGTTCACCCTCGACGACTTCCTGCAGCAGATGCAGATGATCAAGAAGATGGGCTCGCTGCAGGGGCTGCTCGGGATGATGCCGGGGCTCGGCAAGCAGCTCAAGGACGTCGACATCGACGACAAGCAGATCGGTCGCGTCGAGGCGATCATCCGCTCGATGACCACCGCCGAGCGTCGCGACACGCGCCTGCTCACCAAGCGGGGTGCCTCGCGCAAGCGTCGCATCGCCGCCGGCTCCGGCACCACGGTGCAGGAGGTGAACCGCCTCGTGAAGCAGTTCGAGGAGGCGAAGAAGATGATGCAGATGGTCGGTAAGCAGGCCGGCATCGGTGGTGGCGGCAAGGCCAAGGGCGTCAAGCAGATGCGGCAGCAGGCCGCGGCGCTCAAGCAGCTGCAGGGCAGCGGCCAGCTGCCCAGCGGCCTCGGTGGCGGCGGGGGCCAGGGTCTCGGCGGCTTCAAGGGCCTCACGCAGGCGCCGAAGAAGGACGGATGAGCCTCGTCTCGCTGCTCGCGCCGATCCGCTACCAGCGCATCGACCCGGACTTCATCGACACGGCCGCGCACCGAGGCACGACCTCGCAGCTGCTGCCGGTGGACGCCGCCACGGCGTTCGCGACGTTCGAGGACGCGCAGTCGTGGACCGTGTGGCTCGGGCTGTCGAGCTGCCGGTGGACCTCCGCGACGGGTCCGGGCGCGACGCGGATCGTGCGCAACGGCCCGGTCGTCCTCGGCGAGCAGTTCCTGGTGTGGCAGCCCGGCGACGAGCTGATGTTCCGCTTCACGCGCGGGCCGCTGCCGATCCGGCGCGCGGGTGAGCGCTGGAAGCTGCACGACCTCGGCGACGGCAGCTGCCGGCTCGACTGGTCATACGCCGCCGAGGGCGGCGTCGCGCCGATCTTCGTCAAGCAGCTGGACGCGATGGGTGCCGCCCAGCTCCCGAAGCTCGCGCAGTACCTCGCCGAGCGCGCCTGAGCGCGGTGAGCCGTGGGCGGACGTGGGTCGAGACGGGCGCCTCCTCGTGCGAACACCGCGCCGGGAGGTCACGCTGCCCGACGCGTCGCTACGCTGCGCAGCCGTCCGACCTCGGAGCTCGCTCCCTGGCCGGGCCACCACCCCGGTGACCTCCGCCCGCTCGCTCCGCCCACACCTCGGCGGCTCGCGTGTCGGGTACGGGCCACCTCCCGTGCGGCGCACCCCGTGCCCACGTCCAACACCGCTCGCGCGGCCCTGTCGCGCGCGCACGCACCACTGGAACCATCCATGGCCGTCAAGCTCCGTCTCCGTCGCGAGGGCACCAAGAAGCGCCCCCACTACCGCGTCGTCGCCGCCGACTCGCGCTCCCCGCGTGACGGTCGCTTCATCGAGATCCTCGGTGAGTACCACCCCCTCGACCAGCCCTCGACGATCAAGATCAACGAGGAGCGCGCCCTGCACTGGCTGCAGGTCGGCGCCCAGCCCACCGACCAGGTGAAGGTGCTGCTGCGCATCACCGGCGTCTGGGAGAGCTTCAAGCCGGGTGACGCGCCGCTGCGCGACCGCTCGGACCGCAAGCCCAAGCTGAACAAGAAGGCCAAGGCTCGCGCCGAGAAGGCCGCCGACGAGGCCGCGCAGGCCGCCGCTGAGGCCGCGGACGCCAAGAAGGCTGCCGCCGAGGCCGCTGCCGAGGGTGACGAGTCGTGAGGGCCGCTGACGTCCTCGAGTACCTCGCCAAGCAGCTGGTCGACAGCCCGGACGACGTCAAGGTCTTCATCATCGAGGAGGACGACCCCGTCACCCTCGAGCTCGAGGTCGCCCCTGACGACCTCGGCAAGGTGATCGGCAAGCGTGGTCGCACGGCCAAGGCCCTGCGCACCGTCGTGCGCCAGGCTGCCTCGATCGACGACCACGACGTCAATGTCGAGATCCTCGACTGACGGTCGCTTCGCGACCTTCGGTCGAGCATCTCGACCGAAGGTCGTCTCGGCTCGCTTCGCTGCGCCGACGACCTTCGCGTGGAGATCCGTGCATCGATGACATGAGGGCCCGCTGTGGCTGAGCAGATGAACGACGACATGGGCCCACCTCGTATCGAGGTGGGTCGTGTCATCAAGCCGCACGGGCTCGAGGGTGAGGTCGGCGTGTATGTGCTGACCGACCGCCCGGAGCTGCGCTACGCGCCCGGGGCGGCGGTGTGGCTCGACGACAAGCCGGTGACCATCCTCAGCTCGCGGCCGCACCAGAAGCAGTGGCTGATCAAGTTCGAGGGCGTGCGTGACCGGTCGCAGGCCGAGCGCCTGCGCGGCCGCAGCCTCACCGCTGAGCCCGTCGAGGGCGACGACGACTCGGACACCTTCTGGGTGCACGAGCTCGTCGGCCTGTGCGTGGTGACCGAGGACAGCGAGGACCTCGGCGACGTCGTGGACGTCGTCGAGCTGCCCGCTGCCGCCGGCTACGACCTCCTCGAGGTGAAGCACCCGGACGGACGCCTCTGGTACCTGCCGGCAGCGGACGACCTCGTCCAGGCCGTCGAGACCGAGGACGGCGACCTGGTGCTCGTGGTCGTGGACCCGCCGGCCGGTCTGGTGGACGAGTCCGAGCAGCTGGTCGTGCGCGCGCCCGACCCCTCGGACCCGAGCCCCGACGACGCGACCAACGACGACGCCGCCGACGGCGACCAGCAGGGCTGAGTCGTGCGCATCGACGTGCTGACGATCTTCCCCGAGTACCTCGAGGGCCCGCTCGGCGTGTCGCTGCTCGGCAAGGCGCAGGAGCGGGGGCTGCTGGACGTGCGCACCCACGACCTGCGGGAGCACACCGAGGACCGGCACAAGACCGTCGACAGCGCGCCGTACGGCGGCGGCGCCGGCATGGTGATGCGCGCCGACGTGTGGACCAAGGCCGCCGAGGCCGTGTGGAACGACGACCCGCCGAGCCCCGGTCCGGGCCCCGACGGCAGCTGGCGCGCAGGTGACGAGGGGCGCCCCCGCACGGTGCTGCTGACGCCCCGCGGGCGGCAGCTGGACCAGCGGCTGGTCGAGGAGCTCGCCGCCGAGGAGCGCCTCGTGCTGTGCTGCGGTCGCTACGAGGGCATCGACGAGCGTGTGCACGACATCGTCGCCACCGACGAGGTCTCGATCGGCGACTACGTCCTGTGGGGCGGCGAGGTCGCGGCGCTGGTGATCATCGAGGCCGTGAGCCGGCTGATCCCCGACATCATGGGCAACGCCGACTCGCCGGTGGACGAGTCCTTCGGCGCGAGCGGCCTGCTCGAGCACCCGCAGTACACCCGCCCCGCCGAGTGGCGTGGGCTGGGCATCCCGGACGTGCTGACCTCGGGTGACCACGGCGCGGTCGACGCCTGGCGCCTCGAGGAGGCACGTCGTCTGACCGCCGAGCGGCGTCCCGACCTGCTCGAGGACTGAGCCGACACCGAGCGCAGCGTCCCGCCACCGGGAACAGCCGGGTCGCGGTCGCTAGCGTCTCGCTCGATGCACACCAACCGCGCCGTCCTGTCCACGTTCGTCCTCTCGGCCCTGTTGGGGTTCGCGGTGGTCGGGCCTGCTCTTGCTGTGGTCGAGTCCGACCTCGAGGAGTCGGCTGTCGAGGACGTCGAGGAGCAGCCGTTCGACCCGGACGACCTCGTCGACGACGGGCTGCTCAACGCCCACGACGAGCTCGGTGAGGGCAGCTGCGACGCCGAGGCGATGGGCGTCGACGAGGTCACGACCTGTCGCTTCCCGTTCATCGGCGACGACCGGGACAGCGAGGCCGGGCTGGCGCTGCAGAGCGCGGCGTCGGGCGCGATCGTCTCGGACCGCTGCTTCGCCGAGGGTGACCAGCTCGTCTGCCAGGACGTGACCACCGGCGGTCGCACCGGGCTGCAGCGCATGACGTTCGCCCTGCACCCGTTCGACGACCGCACCGTCGCGCAGGTCAACGCCAACCGGACCACGGACGGGGTGCTCGGCCTCGTCGTCAGCGAGCTGCGCCCGGCCAGCTACGTCGGGTCCACGCAGGTCGAGGTGTTCCGCTCGTTCGCGCTCGGCCGCGACCGGGCGGCGGACCTGCTGCTGCGTCGCGACGGCAGCGACGAGGTCGTGGCCCGCGTGCCCGCGCTGGCGCCGGGGGACGAGCGAGCCGTCGTGGAGCTGCCGTTCACGGAGTCCGGTCGCTGGACGCTGACCGGCTGCGCCGTGCCGAACGACGCCGAGCCGGGCGACGAGACGGCCGGCTGTGACGCCGAGGGCATGCGCCGTCCGTGGCAGACCGTGGACCCCGCGCCGCTGCCGCTGCTTGAGGGCCACAACCTCGCCGGGGCGACCCGGGTCCAGCTGGTGTTCTACGGCTCGGGATGGGACGAGGACCTCGAGGGGCTCCGGACCACGGCCGAGCGCATCCTGACGCTGGACGGGCAGCCGATCGCCGAGCGTGAGGACGGCGAGATCTACCACCTCGGCTGGGGTCCGTTCGCGATCGAGCCGCTGCGCGGCAACGCCCACCGGTTCGACGTCTGGTACCTCGCCGAGGACACCCACAGCCGCGGTCTGAGCTTCAACCCCGGGCTCGGTGACGGTGTGGCGCTGGGCGCCGACCCGGCCGAGCTCGGCCTCGACGGCCCCGTCGTGATGATCAACCTCGACCGCGACGGCGCGCTCGCCGGCGTGCGCGCGACAGCCGAGGACCCGAGCTTCGCCTTCGAGACGACGCTGCCGTCGGCGTCGGAGATGGCGATGGGCTCCATCCACCTGCCGTTCAGCTTCACCCTCGACTCGCAGGCCGCGCCCACGCTGGCGCACGAGCTCGGCCACGCCGTGTTCGGTCTGCGCGACGAGTACGTCGAGCCCGGCGTGGCGGAGCCGGTGCTCGGGGCCCCGAACTGCGCCGGTGACGCCGAGGAGGCCGAGGCCCTGTGGGGCGACCTCGTCGGCGAGATCGACCCGATGCTGGCCCGCTGGCGCGACGCGCAGCAGGCCGCGGGGCTGTGGTTCGCCGAGGGTGACGGCAGCGACATGGTCCGTGTCGGCTACGTCGAGGGCGGCTGCTTCTCGACCTCGTCGCGCGTGCTGCGGCCCACCGAGAACAGCCTGATGTCGTCCGAGATCCCCGTGTTCGGCGCCGTGAACCGACGCCAGGTCCAGCGCGTGCTGGACCTGTTCGACGGCACGGCCGTGTTCGCACCGGACGTGCACGGCGCGGACGCCGCGTCGTTCGGGTGCGAGCGCGCGCCCGACGGGGCTGGCGGCGTGGACTGCACGCTGGAGCTGGCGCCGTGGCTGCGCCCGGCCGGTCCCGTGACGTTGGAGGCGCAGGTCGGCGCGTCGGCCTCAGCATCTCCGTCCGCGTCCGGCGGCGTGGCGTGCAGCGAGTCGGTCACAGCCACCGACACCGAGGCTGGTGCCGGGGCCGTCACGTCGGCCCCGAGCCTGTGGACGTGCCCGCAGCTCACGGCGGCGGGGGTCGGCAGCGCGCTGCTGCACCTCGGTGACGGCGTGACGCTGGAGACCTCGTGGCAGCCGCTCGCGGCCTCGGGCCAGGACGGGAACGACAGCGACAGCCCCCTCGAGCTGAGCGTGCCGCGCCACCGGCTCGTGCCGCTGGTGATCGGTGGTGGGGCGCTGCTGGTGCTGCTGCTCATCGGCGGCCTGAGCCTGCGCGAGCGACGCCGCGCCTGACGCACGGCCGGCGTCCTCGGTTGCCGGTGGTGCCCGACGGCCGTACCCTCCCCGGTCGCGGGGGGGGGGGGGGGGGGGGGGG
>JBFGFG010000120.1:0-7566 GCA_041579655.1 Nitriliruptoraceae bacterium | reverse complement strand
GCGCATCGCCGATGCGCACGCGGACGCCACCATCGCCGCCGTCGCCGACGGCGGCGTCCCGGACCTCACCGTGTGGGCCGAGAACGCCCTCGACCGCGACCCGAGCACCGAGGCAGGCGCGATGCTGCGTCCCGCGCTGCAGCGGGCGGCCGCCGCGACGGAGGGGGCGCTGGTGACCGGCGTGATCCGCGCTGGCGACGGCCCCGGCACCTTCCGCAACAGCATCGTGGCCGTGGACCGGACGGGCGAGATCACCTCGGCCTACGACAAGCAGACCGTGGTGCCGTTCGGCGAGTACGTGCCCCTGCGCTCGGTGTTCGGCGATCTGCCACCGCTTCGACGCGTGCCGCGTGACGCCATCGCCGGCGAGGGCCCTGTCACCCTGGAGGTCGGCGAGCTCCGCATCGCGCCCGTGATCTGCTTCGAGACGCTGTTCGGCCCCACCGTGCGCGCCGCGGTGGATGCGGACGACGCCGGACTCGTCGTGGCGGCCACCAACGACTCGTCGTTCGGTCGCGGAGCCGAGTCCGCCCAGCACGTCAACCAGAGCCGGCTGCGCGCCGTGGAGACCGGCCGCGCCGTGGTGCACGCGTCGATCTCGGGGACCTCGGCGATCATCGACGCCGACGGCACGGTGCTGGAGCTCGCGCCGCTGTTCGAGGTCGCCACCATCCGCGCCACGGTCCCGGTCGCCAGCGGCCGCACGCCGGCGATGGTGGTGGCCGGGCCGCTCTCGATCGCGTTCGCCGCCCTCGCGCTGCTGCTCGGCACCGCCGGCCTCGCGCGTCGGCGCCGGTCGGTCTCCGACGCGTCCGACCCTGCGGACCCGGAGCTGCAGCCGTGAGGGTGCTCATCGTGGTGCCGACCTACGACGAGCGCGCGAACATCGACACCGTCGTGACACGCACGCTGGCCAACCCCGGCGTGGAGCTGCTCGTGGTGGACGACGGCTCGCCGGACGGGACAGGCGCCCGAGCGGACGAGCTCGCCGCCGACGAGCCACGCCTGCGCGTCGTGCACCGTCCGAAGAAGGCCGGGCTCGGCCCCGCCTACCGCCACGGGCTCGGCATCGGGATGGACGAGGGCTACGACCTGCTCGTGGAGATGGACGCCGACCTCAGCCACGACCCGTCGGTGATCCCGACCCTCATCGAGATGGCCGCCGACGCGGACCTGGTGATCGGCAGCCGCTACGTGCCCGGGGGCGGCGTGGTGAACTGGCCGTGGCACCGTCGTGTGCTGTCCTCCGGCGGCAACATCTACGTCCGGCTGATGACCGGGCTGCCCGTGCGCGACGCGACGAGCGGCTTCCGCGCGTTCCGCCGCGAGGTGCTCGAGGAGATCGACGTGCGGGCGCTGCGCTCCGACGGCTACAGCTTCCAGCTCGAGACGGCGCTGCAGACGTGGCGCGCAGGGTTCCGCATCGCCGAGGCCCCGATCGTGTTCGTCGAGCGCGTGGCGGGCACCAGCAAGATCTCACGTGCGATCGTGTTCGAGGCGATGGCTCGCGTGGTGTTCTGGGCCGTCCGGTGCCTGCCCACGCGGCTGCGGCCGATCCCGGCCAACCCGAGGTCGGTCGTGGCCCGCGCCTCGCGGTAGGAAGCACTCCCGTGTGAGGGCTAGCCTCTCGCAGCCGCACGCCCCTGTCGTCCAGCGGTCCAGGATGCCGGCCTTTCACGCCGGTCACGCGGGTTCGAATCCCGTCGGGGGTACTAAGTCCCGGAAACCACCTTCGGGATGAGAACCCCGGTTCGAATCCCGTCGGGGGTACAAAGGCCATTGGCCCAAGTGCACCGCTGCCCGGCGGTGTCCCGCGTTACGCTGCGCGCCCGCAGGCCCATCGAGGCCGCCCCAAGCATCCCAACGGAGTCCACCAGTGGCCACCAAGATCGAGGTCGAGATCCCCATCGAGCGCCAGAAGGCGGCGCAGGCGGCGGGGAACTTCGAGCTGGCGGACCTGCCGGGTCCGCTCGGCAAGCCTGACGCGGCCATCCGGCTCGGCAAGACGGCGAAGGGCGACGAGGGCCTCGTGCGCCTCAAGTCCGCCAAGTCGCTGGTGACGCTCAAGCCCGGGCAGGTCGTGGTGAACTACGGCAAGTCCGAGGCGAAGTGGGCCATGGTCTACAACCGCAAGCGCGCGGGGACGGCCAAGGTCCACGAGCTGATGAGCTACGCCCGTCAGATCGTCGGCCTCAACGAGGACGGCCAGCTGCTGATCTGCCTGATGGGGCACGCGGGCCAGGGTCCGTGCGTGCCGCTGTGGGTGCCTCGCGAGGAGGTCATCCTCACGGTGCAGCCCAACGACATCCTGCTGCGCTATGACGCGGTCCCGGCAGGCATGGGCTTCAAGCTGTGACACCGCCGGCGCTGGCGGCCGAGCGTGCCTTCGCGCATGAGCTCGCCGACATCGCCGACGCGTTGACGCTGCCCGCCGCAGGCATGCACGGTCGCGACGTGGCGGGCGTGAAGGCCGACGGCACCTGGGTGACCGAGGTCGACACGGCCGTCGAGCGCGCGCTGCGTGCCGCCATCGCCCAGCGCTTCCCCGAGCACGCGGTGCTGGGGGAGGAGGACGGCTTCCAGGGCGACCCCGGGGCGCCGACCTGGGTGCTGGACCCGATCGACGGGACCTCGGGCTTCGTGCGCGGGACCGACGTCTGGGCGACGCTGATCGGCCTGCAGCTCGACGGCGAGGACGTCCTGGGCGTCGTGAGCGCACCGGCGCTCGGCCATCGCTGGGACGGCGTGGTCGGCCACGGGGCCACCCGCGACGGCACGCCGATCTCCGTCAGCTCCGTCGAGCGGATGGCGGACGCCGAGATCTCGTTCGGCGACCTCGACTGGTGGCGCTCGGAGCTCGGCTGGGACCCGGTCGAGCGGCTCGTCGCCGAGGCTGGCCGCGTGCGCAGCTACGGCGACTTCTGGGGCCACTGCCTGGTGGCCACGGGAGCGATCGAGCTCGCAGCCGAGGCCGCGGTCTCGCGCTGGGACCTCAGCGCCGTGCGCGCGCTGGTCGCGGCGGCCGGGGGTCGCTCCACCTCGCTGGACGGTGTGCCCACCAGCGACGGGGGCACCATCATCTCGTCCAACGGGTTGCTGCACGACGCGGCGCTCGCCCTGGTCCGTGGCTGAGCATCCACAGGCAGGCGTGACGCATGCGTCGGGACGTCACAGGTGGCTCGTAGTCTCTGCCCCATGAGCACACCAGACGCACCCCTCCCGCCCGCCGCCGACCCGGTCGACCTCGTCGACGTCGCCGGCGATCCCGTCGACGAGCTGGGCAACCCCCTCCTCGTGGACGTCCCGGCCGAGCTCGAGCCGGACCGGCCGCCGCTGATCGACAAGCACAGCCGCGTGCGGCTGTCCTTCAGCCGCATCGACACCTACCAGACCTGCCCACGGCAGTTCCGGTACCGCTACATCGACCGGCTGCCCGGCAAGCCGGCCCCGGCGCTGTCCTTCGGGACCTCCGTGCATGACGCGCTCGAGCGCTTCTACGACCGCAAGCTGCCGGTCGAGCCCTCCGAGGACGAGCTGGTCGACATGCTGTTCGAGTCGTGGGACTCGTCCGGCTTCGGTGACATGTCGCGCGACGAGCAGATGTCCTGGTACCGGCAGGGGCAGGACGTGCTGCGGCGCTACCACCGCCGTGTGACGGGCAGCTACCGCCTGCCCGTGGCGACCGAGGCGTGGTTCGAGCTGCCGTTCGGTGACGACGCCGTGGTGGTGGGCTCGATCGACCGCGTGGACGCGGACGTGGACGGCTCGCTGCGCATCGTCGACTACAAGACCAACAAGCGCGTCAAGGACCGCTCCCGGGTCGCCGGCTCGCTGCAGCTGGCGATCTACGCCCTGGCGTGCGAGCACCTGTACGGCGAGCTGCCCGTGTCGGTGGCGCTGGACTTCGTCGTGCCTGGCGTCGAGGTCGTGGTCGGCATCGAGGAGATCGACCTCGAGGCCGCGAAGCAGGCCGTGGCCGACACCGCCGCGGCCGTGCGCGAGGCGATCTTCCCGGCGACCCCGATGCGGCTGTGCGACTGGTGCGACCAGCGCGCCGTGTGTCCCGCCTGGGTGGGGGAGGACGGCTCCGAGGTGCTCGGTGACGCCGTGGTCGAGCTGACGGCGCTGCGTCGCAGCCTGAAGCGGGACGTCGAGCGGATGCGGGCGCTCGAGGACGGTGTGGACCGGCTGCGCATGGAGGTCGCCGAGCGAGACGCCGACCTGCCGCCGCTCGCGCTGCGTCGCGCGCCGGACGCCGACGTCGGGGCCACCAGCGCGCCCCCACCCGTCCCGCCGCCCGACGAGGCCGACGCACCAGCGGGATAGCCTGCGCCGCCCCTGCCGGAGGAGCTCCCATGGGTCAGCGCGTGTCCGCCGGGACCGTGGTCGCCGCCGACGCCGAGACGGTGTACGGCGTCATCGCGGACCTGCCTCGCTACCCCGAGTGGGCCGAGGACGTCGAGCGCACCGAGGTGCTCGAGCGGGACGAGGACGGGCTGCCGCTGGTGGTCGCGTTCCGCGTCGACGCCCGCGTTGCGATGGTCAACTACACGCTGCGCTACCAGCACCAGCGCCCGCACCGGGTGCGCTGGACGCTCGTGGAGGGCGAGCTGCTGAGCCAGCTCGACGGCGAGTACGTGCTGACGCCCACCGACGCTGGTACGCACGTGGACTACACGCTCGAGGCCGCGCTGGCGATGCCGCTGCCGTCCTTCATCCAGCGTCGCGCCGCACGCGTGATCCTCGAGACGGGCCTCGAGGGGCTCCGCACACGGGTCGAGGGACTCTGATGGGACGCAACGAGGACGAGCAGTCCGCCTACTTCGCGCTGCTCCGGGCCCGCGAGGAGCTCACCAACCTCCAGCGGTTCGACGAGTACATCACGGCCGAGCGGGCACGCATCGACGCGTTCATCGCGGCCGGCTCCCAGCTGGACGCCGAGGTCGAGCACCGGCTGCGTCGGACGCTGCGCCACACCGACGAGCCGCTCAACGACGCCCTCGAGCTGCGCCGTCGCGTGCTGGCCGAGGAGAAGCGCCGCCTGCCGGAGCGCATGGAGGCCGCGCAGCTGCACATCGACGACTGCGAGGCGCACCACGCCTCGCTGCGAGCCTGAGGGGACGCCATGTACCGCGACGAACCCCTCGACGACGAGGCCGAGCTGCGCCAGATCGTGGGCGACGAGCCCGTGGACGCGCTGCTGGATGCCCCGGGTGTGCGGGACGAGCGCACACCGCTGCTGGTCGCGCTGGACGTGCTGCGGGTGCTGCAGGGCTGGGTCGACGAGGACACCGCCGGTAGCTGGTTCGTCACCAACCAGCGTCGACTGGACGCGCGATCGCCGATCGAGGCGCTCGCGGCGGGTGACTTCGAGGACGTCGAGGAGGCCGCGCGGGCCTACGCAGCGGCCCACGGCTGAGCTCCGTCACCGACCGGGGGCCGCGCATCGCACACGGTTGGGTGGCCACGCCCCTCCGGGGGGGTACGCTGCGCGACCGCACGGCGTCAGTGACGCCGCCACCGCGGCCGCGGGCCGGGTGGCACCCCAGCAGGTCGGCCGCACGCTGCCCGCGCTCCGAGCACCACACGAGGTTCTGTCCATGCCCATCGGCCACGTCAAGGTCTTCCACACCGACCGCAGCTTCGGTCGCCTCACCGGCGAGGATGGTTCCGAGATCATCTTCCCCGAGGACGTCGTCGTCGACGGCCCCGCCGGTTCCGGTGACCAGGTCGAGTACGAGGTGAGCGAGGGTGAGAACCCCCGCGACCGTCGCGCGACCACGGTGACGATCACGAAGAAGGCCCCGGACAACAACCCGATCGGCCGCACCATGACGCAGCCGCCGAGCTGGGACCAGCTCGAGGACCTCGACCGCGCCCGTCGCGCCGCGCGTCGCCGCCGCCGCTGAGCATGCTCGTTCGTCCAGCACCCCCCATGCCAGCCTCCGGGCTCGGGCCGGGGGGTGCTGACGTGTGCACGCAGCTGCTGCCGCGCATGGCCGGCGGCGGTGCTGCTGCGCCGGACGTCGAGGAGCACACCGACACCGACGAGGCGGTCGACCAGGACCTGCCCTACGACGTGATCGTGTGGGACGACCCCGTGAACCTGATGGCGTACGTGGTGCACGTGCTGCGCAAGGTGCTGGGCGTGGACGAGCACGTGGCGCATCGCCTCATGATGGAGGTCCACACCGAGGGCAAGTCGCTGGTCGCCAGCGAGCCCCGGACGCTGGCGCAGACCTACGTGCAGAAGCTGCACGGGCACGGCCTGCAGGCCACGATGCGCAAGTCGGCATGAGCAGCATCCGTCGTCGCAGCGGTGCCCTGGCCTGGACCTTGTCGATCGGCCACCACCGCATGCTGCTGGCGCTGCTGCAGCAGCTGGACCGCGCGATCGACGGCCCCACCGACGATCCGATCGTCGCCCGGTTGTTCCCGCGCATGGTCGAGGACGACGACGACGCCGACGCCGAGCTGCGCATGCTGATGGCGGGCGACCTGCTGCTGCGGCGGCACAACGCCATCCGCCGCATGGTGGAGATCCTCGAGCAGGCCGTGCCCGGCCGTGGCGAGCGCGTCGTCGCCCGCATGCACGACGACGAGCCCGCGGTGATGCTGGCCGTGCTCAACGACATCCGGCTCGCGCTCGGCGCCAGGGTCGGCTCCACGGCCGTCGAGCTGCGCCAGCTCGTGGAGCCCGACGACGTCGAGACGCACCAGGTGCTGGACGCGATGGACCTGCTCGCGTGGTTCCAGATGCAGCTGCTCGAGCACATCGACCCGGTCGCTGCCAGCCACGACGGCTACGACGAAGCCTGACGCTCGCTGCGTCGCGCGGCCTCAGCGTCGGCGGATGGTGCGCATCGCCGTGTCCACGAGCGCCCGGGCCTCCTCGACGCCCAGCGCCACGGCCACCGAGACGTGCACGGTGCCGACGACGGCGATCGCGGCGATCCCCGCCAGGATGGGGGACAGCTCGACCACGAACGGGCGCACCACCAGCGCTGCGACGGCAGACGCCGCCGCGGCGGTCGCCAGGCGAGCGCGCTGCGAGCCGCCGATGCGGACCGCTGCGCCTACGCGGTGCGTCACGAGCTCGCGCAGCAGCCGGTACTCGACGGCAGCCGCGAGCGACGACGCGAGGGTGAGCCCGAGCGCGCCGAGGTGGACCAGCTGGCTCGACGCGCGGACATCCGGCGCGATCGGCGTGAGCTGCGGCAGGCTCGCGCCCGGCATGAGCTCGACCCAGGCACCGGCCAGCACCACGCGGTCCAGCTGGAGCATCAGCAGGAACCCTGCAGCCGCGGCCAGCACGACGCGGGTGATGGCGATCCGCGCGGGCCCGCGGGTGTCACCGCTGCCGTACAGCACCGACTGCAGCAGCCGGGACGAGGTCGTGGCGAGCAACCCGAGCGTCGCCCCGATCAGCACCACCCAGACGATACGCACCTCGGCCGCACCGAACGCGCCGCTGCGGAACAGCAGCCCCACTATCAGGTCGCCGACCAGCAGGAACCCGACCGTCGTCGACAGCACGTAGAACGCGATGCGGCCCAGCCCGGCGTC
>JBFGFG010000119.1:0-7613 GCA_041579655.1 Nitriliruptoraceae bacterium | reverse complement strand
GCCGTGCTGCTCGCCGGGCTCGGGCTGTGGGGTCCGCGCACCTTCGGCGAGCACCTCCGCGCGCTCGTGGTCGGGCCGTTCCTCGTGGTGGCTGCCCCGCTCGCTGTCGCGCGCGTCAGCCGCGAGCGGGAGCAGGGGCGCACGCGCCTGCTCGTCCCGATCGTGGTCACCGCGATGGTGCTGCTGGTGTTCGGCGGGCTGCTGAGCGGCGTGGACGGGGTGTTCTCGCAGCTGGTGGACACCGTGCTGCCGGACATCAAGATCGACGCGACGCTGGTGCTGCGCGCCATCCTCGGCCTGCTCGCCGGGGTGGTGGTGGTGACCTACGTGCTCGTGCAGCGCGCCGGGACGCTGCCCACCACACCGTGGCGCCGACCCGTTCGACCGCTGCTGGACTGGGCGCTGCCCGTGGCCGCCCTCGACCTGCTGTTCGCCACCTTCGTGCTGGTCCAGGTGCGCGTGCTGTTCGGCGGGGACGCCTTCGTGCAGCGCACCACGGGCCTGACCTACGCCGAGCACGCCCGCACCGGCTTCGGGCAGCTGCTGCTGGTGGCCGTGCTCACCCTCGGCGTGATCGGCGCCGTCACCCGCGTGGCGGACGAGGCGCACCGGCGCACCCGCGACCTGCTGCTCGGCACGCTCGTCGCGCTGACGCTGGTGATGCTTGCCTCCGCCGTGCAGCGGCTGGCGCTGTACGTGGACGCGTTCGGTCTGACCCGGCTGCGGGTCGCCGGGCTGGTGGTGCTGGTGTTCGTGGCGCTGATGCTGCTGCTGGTCGCGGCCGCTGGGCGCAGCCCCGTCGTCGCGGGGCAGCTGCCGCGGGTAGCGGTGGTGGCGGCCGGGGTGCTCGCGCTCGGGCTCGTGGTCGCGCGCCCCGACGTGGTCATCGCGTCGGTGAACCTCCAGCGCTACGCCGAGACCGGCGACCTCGACACGTGGTACCTCGCCGGGCTGTCCGACGACGCCACCCCGACGATCCTCGCCGCTGGCCTCGACGACGCGACGCTCGCGGAGGTGTTCCCGGGCTGCGAGCGGCTGCTGTCGTCGCCCGACGGCGCCGCGCTCCTCCCGCTGATGGCGCGGCCGTCGGTGATGGGCACCAGCCTCGCCGAGCGCCGCGCGATCGAGGCGCGGTGGGCGAGGGGTTGCTGGTGAGCTGGCGTGCAGCTCAGCCGAGGTGCTCGTGCAGGAAGTCGACGGTGACCTGCCACGCAGCGCGGGCCGCGTCGACGTCGTAGGTCCCGAACGTGTTCTCGTCGTTGAAGAACGCGTGGCCGAGCCCCGCGTAGCGACGGATGTTCACCTCTGCGTCCGACGCGCCCAGGGCCACCTCGAGCGCGTCGACCTGCTCCGGCGGGGCGAAGTCGTCCTCGGTGCCGAAGTGGCCGAGCACCGGGGCGGTCACCTGCGACAGGTCGACCTGGTCGTAGCCGCCGACGCCGTAGAACGGGACGGCCGCGCCGATGCGGTCACCCTGCTGTGCGGCCAGCACCAGCACGAACCCGCCACCCATGCAGAAACCGACCGCGCCGATCGTGTCCGAGGTGACGGCGTCGTGCTCCTCCAGGAACGACAGCGCACCGGCGAGGTCGGTCGCGGCCTGCGTGACGGGCAGCGACGACATCAGCTCGCCCGCCTCGTCGGCGTCGTGCGTGGTGGTCCCGCCGTACAGGTCGGGCGCGAGCGCGACGAAGCCCTCGGCGGCGAACCGGTCGGTGACCTCCTTGATGTGGTCGGTCAGGCCCCACCACTCCTGGATCACGATCAGACCGGGGCCGCTGCCGCCGTCGGGCAGGGCGAGGTAGCCGTGTGCCTCACCGCCGTTGCTGGCGAAGGTCACGTTCTGGTGCGGGTTGTCAGACATGGTTCCACCTGGGTCCGGTTCCACCGGACCCAAGCAGACTCAGGGGCCTGCTGCAGCGGCGCTCGACACCACGACGCGGCCGCCACCGGCCCGCTTCGCGTCGTACATCGCCGTGTCGGCGGTGGCCAGCGCTCGGTCGGCGTCGTCCCACAGGCCCCACGCGGTGCCGATGGAGCCGCCGACCGTGACGATCGCGGTGCCGATGTCGATCGGACCCTGCAGCACCGTCGCGCAGCGCTTGGCGACCTGCGCGGTGGCGTGCTCGTCACCCTCCACGATGATCGCGAACTCGTCGCCACCGAGACGTGCGACCACGTCCCGCGGGCGAGCGCACGCGCGCAGCCGCTGGGCCACGGCCACCAGCACGGCGTCGCCTGCGGCGTGACCGTGGGTGTCGTTGACCGGCTTGAAGGCGTCGAGGTCCAGCAGCAGCAGCCCCACGCTGCGGCGCTCGGCCACCACCTGCTGGAGCTGTCGGGTGAGGTGGCGGCGGTTGGGGATGCCGGTGAGCGGGTCGCGTGCCGCCTGGTCGGCGAGGCTCTCCGCGATGGCTTCGAGCAGGCGACCCACCGAGAGCCGGCCCACGACGTCGCCGTCCACCACCAGGTCGTCGTAGCGCTCGTCCTCGGGTCGCGCCAGCGCCATCGCGACGGCGTCGACGTACGAGGTGTCGGCGGACAGGGCCCGCACGGGGCGGGGGACGAGGTCGCCGATGGGACGGGTGCCGTTCAGCGCCCGCCCGTAGGCGTAGCGGCCGGTCAGCGCGGTCAGCACACGGCTGGCCGCCAGGGGCGCGAGCAGCCCGTCCTCGCGGCGCACCACGACCATCTCCAGCCGCGCCGTCTCGTGGAACAGCCGCTCCACGTCGGCGCAGCTCATCGACGCCTCGACGATCACCGCAGGCTCGACGAGGTCGGCGATCGCCGTGCCCGTGTCGTCGCCGGCGGGCATCGAGGCGTTCGACGAGGTGAGCGGCGTTGTGGTGTCGTTGGCGGTCAGGTCGGTGACGCCGTTGACCAGCAGCTCGGTGATGCCGCTCGGCGGCAGCGGCGGGGAGAGCAGGTAGCCCTGGCCCATCTCGCAGGCGAGGCCGCGCAGGATCGTCACCGACTCCTGGAGCTCGATGCCCTCGGCGACCACGCGCCACCCGAGCTGGTCGAGCATCGCGAACACGCCGGTGGCCACGTCGCCCGAGGCGGTGCCGAGCTCGCGTGTGAACGAACGGTCGATCTTCACCACGTCGGGGCGGAAGCGCTGGAGGTAGGCCAGCGACGAGTAGCCGGTGCCGAAGTCGTCCACCGCGAGGCGCACGCCCATCGCGCGCACCGCCGAGAGCACGGCGGCCGCCTCGTCGGCGCCCTCCCGCAGCAGCACGCCCTCGGTGAGCTCCAGCGTCAGCGCGTGCGGGGGCAGGCCGGCGGCGTGCAGCGCAGCCGAGACGATCGACGGGAACGCGTCGTCCTCGAGCTGGTGGGCCGAGACGTTCACCGTCACGTACAGGTCGTCGCGCTCGTGGTCGGCCCGCCAGCCGGCGATCTGCGCGCACGCTTCGCGCAGCAGCCGCGTGCCGAGCGGGATGATCGCGCCGGAGGACTCCGCGAGCGGGATGAACTCCATCGGTCCGACCCGGCCGAGCTCGTCGTCCTGCCACCGGGCCAGCGCCTCGAAGCCGACGATCCGGCCGTCGCTGAGGTTCACGATCGGTTGGTAGTGCGACGACACCTTCCCGGCGGCGATCGCGGTGGGCAGCGCACGCAGGATCCGGCGCTGACGCTCGTGGGTCTCGGCGAGGCGGTCGTCGAACCCGACCGGCGTGCCGTTGGGGCGGGCCTCGCCGGCCGCGAATCGCGCCCGCAGCAGCAGGCTGCGGGTGTCGAGGCCGTCGACGGGGACCCAGCCGCACCGCAGCGACGGCGTGAACGACGCTGCCGAGTTCTCCAGCGCCAGGGGGCGTGACAGACGGTCGGTGAGCCGGGCCGCGAGCGCGGCGGCGTCACGCGTGGTCAGCACGGCGAACTCGTCGGTGTCGCAGCGGCCCACGACGTCGCTGGACCCCAGGTCGCAGGAGATGCGGGTCCGGAGCCGGGTCAGCAGCTCGCGGCTGGCGTCGTCGGGCAGGCGGCGCATCAGCTCGCGCAGGCCGTCCACGACCAGCAGGATCAGGGTGCCGTCGCTGGCGAACCGGTCGTCGTGCGTCAGCGCGTCGTCGAGGCCGGCGGCGTTGCGCAGCCCGGTGACGGGGTCGCGGGAGGCTGCGGCGCGCATCTGCTCCTGCACCTGCACGTGGGTGCGGATGCTGCGCATGATGCGGCGGGCGATCAGCACCGCGAGCGGGGCCGGCAGCAGCACGAGCGCGGCGGTGAGCATCGACGGGGCGTCCTGCGCTGCACCGCGTGCGGCAGCGAAGCTGGTCGCGACGAGGGCGGCGACCATCACCATCGTGCGCCCGCTGGTGTCACGCTCGCGCTCCGTGAGGTCGCGACGGAACAGCTCGTGGAAGCTCGCGTGGGTCGCGCCCAGCGCGAGGCCCCAACGCGCGGTGGCGTGCAGCGTGCGCAGCAGCGCGACGCTGGTGTCGGGCGCGAGGATCTGCACCGTGGTCCCCACGAGCCCGGCGATCAACGCAACGCTCGTCGCCACGGCGGCCGGTGAGATGCCGGGACGCGCGACGACGACGCGCAGCCACACCGCGGTGAGCCCGGCCGTGGCGACGAAGTACGCGGCGCCGACGGGGACCTGCCCGGTCGCGGTCTCGGACATCAGGGGCAGCAGCAGCCCGAGGGCCGTGAAGGACAGCAGGCCGGCGTCGAGCAGCCCCTCGCGCAGCTGCCTCGGGCCGAGCCCGGCGAGCGCGGTCAGGGCCGTCCCCGCGAGCACGCCGTAGCCGGCGAGGTACAGCAGCTCGCCCATCACGCCCGCTGCGAACGCGAGGTCGGCGAGGCCGAACAGCAGCAGCGCGAGGCCGAACCACCTGGTCAGCGTGGGCACCCGCGCGTGGCCCCGGGTGATGGTGTGCACGGCGGCGGCCAGCGTGATCGCTGCGTACAGGTACGCGCTCGACGCGTCGGACACGGCGACCGCCCCCACGGCGAGGGCGGGGAGCGTGGTGGAGACGAGTCTGGTCATGTGCTCCACGTCGGCCGACGTTCCACCGGAGTGAGCGGTTCGCGCGCTTGGGCGCGCGCCCAGCCACGTAGCATCGCGCCATGCCCGTCCTGCTCACACGCCCCAGCACCGCCGTCGCCCGCGCGACGGCCGCGCTGCTGCTCGACGACGGAGCCCAGGTCCGGCTGTTCGGTCCCGATGCACCGGTCGAGCTGCGGGCGCGAGGCGCGTTCGTCGCGACCGGCGACCACGACGACCACGGCCGGCTCGAGGCCGCGCTCGCGCAGGTCCACACCATGATCCACACCGGCCCCGGGCTGCTGGTGGACGACCCCGACCGCCTCGTGGTCGAGGGTGTGCTGGCGCTCGACGCCGCGGTGCGGGCCGAGGTCGAGCGGGTCGTGCTGCTGTCGCTGCCCGGCGCCTCGGCGAGCTCCGACGATCCGCTCCGGGCGGCGGCCGGTCGGCTCGAGGCGTACGCAGCGTCGCTGGACGTGCCGACCGTGGTAATCCGACCGTCGCTGGTCGACACCGCTGCGTTGCGCGACGCGGTCGCGTTCGAGGTCTCGACCCCCGACGACACCGTGGTGGCGCCCGTGACGGTCGACGACCTCGCCGCCGGCCTGCTCGCCATCGACAGCGCGCGCTCCACCGCAGCCGCCGGGCACGTCGTGTTCGCCGCCACGGGTCCCGAGCCGCTGACGCTGGACGAGTGGCTGCGGCGCACCGGCGTGCGTGGCCGCGACGGCACCGACGTCGTCGGTCGGCTGTACCGCCCGGGGGGAGGCGCGACGCCGCTGGCCCGCGCCCTTCGCGGCCCCTGGGTCGAGGAGATCGGGCCCACGATCGCCGACCTGTGGGCGTTCGCCGGCGTCACCCCGAGCCCGATCGCGCGCGACGCAGCCGCCTGAGGCGCCGCCGCGTCCGTACGCTCACCGTCGCCGTGCCGTGTCAGGAGCTAGCCGTGTCGGACGTGGTCAACGATGTGCAGGAGCACGTGCGGGCCCTGATCACGAAGGCCGACGAGCTATTGAAGGCCGCCGGGAACCGTCGTGACCCCGAGGTCGCCCGCGCCTCGGCCCGCGAACGCCTCGAGGAGGCGGCAGCGCTGCTGCGCGACGTCAGCGACGACGCGACCCGTGACGTGCTGGTCGTGCTGCTCGGGCGTCGCCTCGACGACCTCGGCGTCGCGCAGCGCACTGCCGAGCTCGACGCGGCACGCACGCCAGGGACGCCGCGCAGCATCTCGCTGCCGCAGCCGCGCGCCGAGACGCTCGCCGCCCCGTACCAGCGTGAGGGCGAGGAGCGGCAGGCGCCGGGCCAGCGCCTGGTGCGCGGGCTGCCCGTGCTGCACGTGGGGCGCGCGCCCGAGCGCACCCGCGAGGAGCTGGTGCTGAAGGTGACCGGCAAGGTCGTCGGGCGCCGCCACGAGCTGCGGTTCGACGACCTCGCGACGCTGCCAGAGGTCACGCTCACCACGGACATCCACTGCGTGACGGGCTGGTCGCGGCTGGACGTGTCGTGGACCGGCGTGCGCGTGCGCGACCTGCTCGAGCGGCTCGGCGTCGAGCCCGCCGCGACGCATGCTGTGATCTACGGCGCGAACGCCTACAGCGCGAACCTCGACCTGCCGACCCTGTTGAGGGACGACGTCCTGCTGGCCTGGGCCTGCGACGGCGCGCCGCTGACCTCCGAGCACGGGGGCCCGCTGCGCCTCGTGTGCCCGAGCCGGTACTTCTGGAAGTCGACCAAGTGGGTCGAGACGATCCAGCTGCTCGACCGCGACGTCCCGGGTTACTGGGAGGCGCGCGGGTACCACAACATCGCCGATCCATTCCTGGAGCAGCGGTACGCATGACGCAGGAGCGACGATGCAGTTCACGCAGACCGGCCCGACCAGGTCCGAGGCCGACGACGGCAGCGTCGTGGACCTCGTCGACAGCCACCACGCCAAGCTCGTGGGCCCCACCGGCACCTGGCTGGTCGAGCTGAAGCCAGCCGAGGATGACGACTGGTTCGCCATCGAGCTGTACGCCGGTTCGATCGTGCGTGCTGGTGCGGCCGCTGACCAGCGCTACAGCCAGGCCGCGCTGGAGTCGTTCGTCGAGGGGCTGCGAGCGCTGCGGGTGCGGGTGCGGCTCGACGACATCGATCCCGGCGACGGCGTCGAGATCCGCCCGCCCGACCCGGTCTGACCGGAACCGCGAACGTACGACGAGGGCCGCCCGGTGGGCGGCCCTCGTCGTACGTCGTGCGTCAGCGTGCGCAGGTCACTCCGGCACGGACGGGTTCTCGATCCACGCCATCATGTCGCGCAGGCCGCTGCCGGTCGACTCGATCGGGTGGTTGCGACCCTCCTTGCGCATGCGGTCGAACTCGGCGCCGCCGGAGCGGACCTCCTCGACGAAGTTCTTCGCGAAGGTGCCGTCCTGGATCTCGGCGAGGATCTGCTTCATCGCCTCGCGCGAGGAGTCGTTGACCACGCGCGGTCCGGAGACGTAGTCGCCGTACTCGGCCGTGGTCGAGATGCTGTGGCGCATCCACGACACGCCGCCCTCGACCATCATGTCGACGATGAGCTTGAGCTCGTGGAGGCACTCGAAGTACGCGACCTCGGGCTGGTAGCCAGCGTCGGTCAGCGTCT
>JBFGFG010000118.1:0-7638 GCA_041579655.1 Nitriliruptoraceae bacterium | reverse complement strand
GACGAGCAGCCCCGTGAGGCTCATGATGATCAGCGACAGCACGTTGTAGATGATGTCGCTGGAGGTCCGGCCCACGAGCACGGCCGAGCGCGACATCGGCAGCGACCGGAACCGGTCGATGATGCCCTTCTGCATGTCCTCGGCGAGCCCCGCACCGGTGAAGGTGGCGCCGAACACGACGGTCTGGGCGAAGATGCCCGCGATCAGGAACTCGCGGTAGCCGGCCTCGAGGCCGGGGACGGCGATCGAGCCGCCGAACACGTACGCGAACAGCAGCACGAACATGATCGGGCTGATCAGCACGAACACCAGCACCTCGGGCACGCGCCTGATCTTGATGATGTTGCGCTTGGCGACCACGCCGCCGTCGGCGAGCGCATCGGTGAAGGTGCTCACGACGCGACCTCCGCCGTCTGCTCGGTGGAGTGGCCGGTGAGGCTCAGGAAGGCGTCGTCGACCGTGATGTCGCCGGTCGCGACCGAGTCGAGCGCCTCGACCGCCGCCGCCATCTGGGACCGGTCGGCCACCACCAGCTCGACACGCTCACCACCGACCATCTGCTTGAGGTCGTCGGCGGTGCCCTGGGCGATCTCGCGGCCGTGGTCGATCACCACGATGCGGTCCGCGAGCTGGTCGGCCTCCTCGAGGTACTGCGTGGTCAGCAGCAGGGTGGTGCCGCCTCGCAGCAGCTCGCGGATCACCGTCCACATCTCGGTGCGGCTGGCGGGGTCCAGCCCGGTGGTGGGCTCGTCGAGGAACAGCACCGGGGGCTTCGCCACGAGCGCGCCGGCGAGGTCCAGGCGGCGGCGCATGCCGCCCGAGTACGTCTTGACCGGGCGGTCGGCCGCCTCGGTCAGCGCGAAGCGCTCCAGCAGCTCGCGGGCGCGTGCGCGGCTGGGTGCCTTGCCGAGCTTGTAGAGCCGGCCGAACATGTCGAGGTTCTCGTAGCCGGAGAGCGTCTCGTCGACCGCCGCGTTCTGCCCCGACAGGCCGATGCTGCGGCGCACGGCCTGCGGGTCCCCGGCCACGTCGTGCCCTGCCACCGTCGCGCTGCCGGCGTCCGGCTTCAGTAACGTGGTGAGGATGCGCACGGCCGTGGTCTTGCCGGCCCCGTTCGGCCCGAGCAGGCACAGCACGGTGCCCTCGGGAACGGCGAGGTCGAGGCCTGCCAGCGCGATCACGTCGCCGTAGGTCTTCACGAGGCCCGTGGCCTCGATCACGTTCGCCATCATCGTCTCCGCGTCAGCGGTCGAGCCTAGGGGCGGGGTGGGACGCTGAGGCGCAGCGCAGACGCACGCCGCGAGGCACGACCCCGGGACGCGACGAAGCCCCCGCTCTCGCGAGGGCTTCGTCGTGCGTGGCTCCGAGGGCCGGGCTCGAACCGGCGACCTGCCGATTAACAGTCGGACGCTCTGCCAACTGAGCTACCTCGGACCGTCAGCTGCGTGCGATCAGGGACCGCTGCGCAGCGACAGGGGAGGGTAGCGACCGAGCAGGCTCGCGTCGCATCCGTGCGACGGTGCTCACGCTCCGGCGGGCAGCACGGTGACGTCCGCGGCCTTGATGCTGGCCCACAGCGGCTGCCCGGGCTGCAGCCCGAGGGCCTCCGCGGCGTCGTGGGTCACCAGCGCTCGCAGCGCCGGCCTGCCGTCGAGCGAGACCGTGACGCCGTCGAGGTGGCGGGTCACGCTCGCGACGGTCATCTCGAGCACGTTGCGCTGGGACCCGTCCGACGGTGGCCTCGTCGCCAGCGCCACGGCCGAGGGCCGGATGAGCGCCGTCGCCTGGCCCACGGGCGCGCCGTCGCCGACCCGCAGCTCGCCCCAGCCGCCGCGCAGCACGTGGGCGTCGTCGACCTCGCCCACGAGCACGGTGGTGCCCAGCACGCGCGCCGCGTGGGCCGTGGTCGGTGCGGCCCGGACCTCGGCGAGCGTGCCGTGCTGTCGCACCTGGCCACCGTCGAGCACCACCACCCGGTCCGCGAGCCCGTCGAGGTCGTCGGGACGGTGCGACACCAGCAGCACGCCACCGCCCGCCGCCGCGTGGGCACGGATCGCCCCGCGCACCAGCGCGGCGCCGTGCGCGTCCTGCGCCGCCACGGGCTCGTCCGCCAGCACGACGTCGGACGCCAGCAGCGCACGGCCGAGGGCGACCCGCTGGGCCTGCCCGCCGGAGAGCGCAGAAACGCGGGCCGGCATCTGACCGAGCTCGAGCGCGGCCACCATCCGCGCCCGCGCGCTCGCCCCGTCACCGCGCTCGGCGCGCTCGGAGGCCCGTCGCAGCAGCCGTTCGACGCGGGCGGTCGGCGGCAGGCCGGGGGCCTGCGGGCACCAGCCGAGGCCGCGTGCCTCGAGCGGCCTCTCGCTGACGTCGTGGCCGTGCACCTCGACGCGACCCTCCATCGGCAGCAGCCCGAGCACGGCCGCGAGCGTGGAGGACTTCCCGGAGCCGTTCGGTCCGACGATCGCCACAACCTCGCCGGCGTCGACGGTGAGGTCGACCTCCAGCGCCAGCGATCCGACGTTCGCCCGTCCCTGCGCTCGCAGCAGCGTCATCGTCCGATCCTCCGGGCCAGCACGAACGCGGCGACCGACGTCGCCACCAGCACCAGCGCGGCGCCGGCGGCCAGCCCCGGGTCGGCCTGGAGGTCGCTGAACACCTGCAGCGGCAGCGTCCGCGTCCGGCCCGGCAGCGAGCCCGCGAACACCAGCGTCGCGCCGAACTCGCCCACCGCGCGTCCCCAGCCGAGACCAGCGCCGAGCAGCACGGGTCCGCGCAGCGCCGGCAGGGTGGTGCTCAGCGTGCGGCGCAGCGGCCCCTCGCCGTGCACGGCCGCGACCTGCTCGGGCAGCGGGTCGAGCGTGCTGAGCCCGGCGCGAACGGCCAGCACCACCATCGGCAGCGCGACCACCACCTGCACGATCATCACCGCGCCGGCTCGGAACGTCGGCACCAGCCCGACCACGTCCAGCGCCCCTCCGAGCAGGCCCTCGCGACCGAGCACCAGCAGCAGCCCGAGGCCGCTGACCACCGGCGGCACCACGAGCGGGACCTCGCCGAGCAGCCCGGCAGCACCGGCGACCCAGCCTCGACCGCGCTCGGCGACCAGCGCCAGCGCGACGCCGAGCACGGTCGCGATCGCGGCCGCCGGCAGCGAGGTCCGGGCCGTCACCAGCAGCGCCTGCCGGATCGCCTCGCTGGCGAGCGCGTCACCGACACGGCTGCCCCCGCGCACCAGCAGACCCAGCAGCGGGAGCGCGAGCAGCGTGGCCGCGACGGCGCCGAGGGCGACGGCGGCCCGCGGCGGCGGCAGGCGAGGTTGGTCCACGCGCGCACCGTACGCGGCCGTTCGGCCTCGGGGCCGGTGTCAGGGAGGTGCCCCACCTCGGTGTCGCACGGACGTGGGAGGATGTGTCAGGCTCCGGCCGACGTTCCCGTACCGCCCGACGTTCCCTGCTGACAGGACACCCGTGACCGCCGCTCCCGGCCTGACCGACCTCGACGTGGCCGTGCGCGTGCGCGGCGTGACCAAGACCTACGGCAGCGGCGCCACGGCCGTGACCGCGCTGGACGCGGTCGACCTCGACATCCCGGTCGGGCAGTTCCTCGCGGTCATGGGTCCCTCGGGTTCCGGCAAGTCGACCCTGCTGCACGTGGTGGCCGGGCTCGACACACCCACCGCCGGCTCCGTCGAGCTCGACGGCGTCGAGATCGGCACGCTCGACGACAAGCGGCTCACGACGCTGCGCCGTGACCGGGTCGGGTTCGTGTTCCAGGCCTACAACCTCGTCCCCACGCTCACGGCGCGCGAGAACATCACGCTGCCGCTGGACCTCGCCGGCGCCGAGGTCGACGGGCTGTGGTTCGACCAGCTGGTGGACGTGCTCGGCATCGCCGACCGGCTGGGGCACCGGCCCACCGAGATGTCCGGCGGGCAGCAGCAACGGGTCGCGGCGGCACGCGCGCTGATCACCCGGCCAGCCGTGGTGTTCGCCGACGAACCCACCGGCGCGCTGGACTCGGTCGCCTCGGCGCACATGCTCGAGTTCCTGCAGCGCGCCGCGGCCGAGTTCCGCCAGACCATCGTGATGGTCACCCACGACCCGGTCGCGGCGGCCCACGCCGAGCGCATCGTGTTCCTCAAGGACGGGCGCATCGTGGACGAGCTCTGGTCGCCGGACGCCGACAGCGTCCTCGAGCGCGTCAAGGGTCTCGAGGCATGACCACGCTCCGGCTCGCCCTGAAGTCCGTGCTCGGCAACAAGCTGCGGCTCGCGCTCACCGCGCTGGCCGTCGTGCTCGGCGTGTCGTTCGTGTCCGGCACGTTCGTGCTGACCGACTCGATCGACGAGGCGTTCACCGGCTTGTTCGCCGACGCCAACGCGGGCGTGGACGTGTACGTCAACCCGGTGTCCGAGATCAACCTCAGCGGCGGTGGTCCCCCCGGCGTGGACGCCACCGGCGGGGCGTCGCTGGACGAGGCGCTGCTGGACGATGTCCGCACCGTCGACGGCGTGGCCGACGCGGTCGGCCTGGTGCAGGGCGTGGCCTCGATCATCGGGCCCGACGGCGAGCGCATCGGGGGACAGGGTCCGCCGACGCTCGGCTTCTCGTGGGCCGGCGAGGACGGTCCCATCACGCTGCGCGAGGGCTCCGCACCGACGGGGCCGGACGACGTCGTCATCGACGTGACCACCTTCACCGAGCAGGGCTTCAGCCTCGGCGACACGGTGACGATCCTGACCCCGCTCGGTCCGGGGGAGTTCACGGTGGTCGGCGCGTCCGGGTTCGGCGAGGAGGACAACCTGCTGGGCGCCACCTCGGCGTCGTTCACGCTGGAGCGCGCCCAGGAGCTGTTCGGGATGGAGGGGCGCCTGAACCAGATCGCGATCGCCGCCGCCGAGGACGTGGACACGCTGGTGCTCAAGGACGCGGTCGCGGCCGCCGTCGGCAGCGACACCATCGAGGTGGTGAGCGTCGACGAGCAGATCGCGCAGCAGACCGCGGAGCTCAACGAGGGGCTCGCGTTCCTCGACGTGGTGCTGCTGTCGTTCGCGGGCGTCGCGCTGTTCGTCGGCGCGTTCCTCATCGTGAACACGTTCTCGATCGTGGTCGCCCAGCGGATGCGCGAGTTCGCGCTGCTGCGGGCGGTCGGCGCGTCACGCGGGCAGCTGCGTCGCATGGTGATGCTCGAGGCGGTGGTGATCGGCCTCGTGGGTGGGACGCTCGGCGTCGCCGGCGGCATCGGCCTCGCCGAGCTGCTCAAGGCCGTGTTCGGCCTCATCGGCGCCTCGTTCCCCGACGGTGGGCTCGTGCTGAGGCCGCGCACGTTCATCGCGAGCTACGGGCTGTCGCTGCTGGTGACCGTCGCGGCGGCGATGCTGCCGGCGCGCCGCGCCTCACGGGTCGCGCCGGTGGAGGCGCTGCGCGGCACGGGCGCCGCCGACGCCGACCACATCGGCCGCGGGCGCACCGTGCGGGGGGCGCTGCTGGCCATCTGCGGCACCGCATCGCTGCTGGTGGGGCTGTTCACGGCGATCGGTGACGCGGCGACGATGGTCGGTGTCGGCGTGGGCGCGCTGTTCGTCGGCGTCGCGCTGCTCGCCCCGTGGCTGGCACGCCCGGTCGCGGGTGGCCTCGGTCGGCTGCTGGGCGGCTCGGTCGTGGCGAACCTCGCCCGCCGCAACGCCCAGCGCAACCCGACGCGCACCTCGACCACGGCCTCGGCGCTGATGATCGGCGTCGCGCTGGTGTCGTTCGTGTCGATCCTCGCCGCCAGCGTGACCGCGTCCGTGAACGCCCTGTTCGAGGAGCAGTTCACCGCCGACCTGGTGCTGAGCGCCGAGGGCGGCTTCGGAACGCTGCCCCGCACCCTGGCCAGCGAGGTCGCGGCCGTCGACGGCGTGGCGAGCGTGTCTGCCTCCCGGCTGACGATCGCCGAGCTGCCGGACGGCCGCCAGACCTTCGTCAACGGCTACGACGCCAGCACGCTCGCGGACCACCTGCGGGTCGGCGCGAGCGACGAGGCGCTGGCAGCGCTGCAGGCCGACGGCACGGTGCTGGTGTCGGCGGAGCTGCTGGAGGAGGACGGGCTGGGCGTGGGCGACACGATCACCATCAGCTTCCCTGCCGTCTCCGCCGCACCGCTGGAGGTCGTGGGCGCGTTCGAGAACCGTGAGGTGGTCGACAGCGACTACATCATCGACCTGCCCACCTACGAGCGCGTCGTGGGTGGGGGCTCGGACGCCAGCGTCAGCGTGGTGCTCGCCGAGGGCGCCGAGCTCGAGACCGTCCAGACAGCGATCGAGCAGGTCGCCGAGGCGTACCCGGGCACGGACGTCCAGACGCTCAACGACCTGCTGATCCGGGTGCAGGAGGGCGTCGACCAGCTGCTCAACATCCTGATCGGGCTGCTGTTCCTCGCCCTGGTCATCGCGGTGATCGGCATCGTGAACACGCTCGCGCTGTCGGTGATCGAGCGCACACGCGAGATCGGCCTGCTGCGCGCCGTCGGCATGCACCGCCGACAGGTGCGTCAGACGGTCCGCGGCGAGGCCGTGCTCGTGGCCGTGTTCGGCGCGCTGCTCGGCGTGGCGATCGGGTCGTTCTTCGGCTGGGCGATGGTGACCGCGCTCGCCGACGACGGCATCGAGGTGCTGGTGTTCCCGACCGCGCGGCTCGCGACCTACGTGCTGCTGGCGGCCGTGGCCGGGGTGCTTGCCGCGGTGTTGCCGGCCCGTCGTGCCGCGAAGCTCGACATCCTGCGAGCGGTCACCACCGAGTGACCGTCACGGCAGCGTGAAGCCGGCGGCCGTCCACGTCTCGTGGGCGCCCGTCCCGGTGAGGTGGCGCAGCAGCGAGGAGGCGGCGGCGCTGTCGCTCACCTGCTGCGCGGTGACGACCGTCCGCTGGCGGGCGCCGCCGGGCCACGGCACCACGCGCACCGCGTCCCCGGCCGCGGCAGCGTCCGTGGCGTACACCACGGCCGCGTCGGCCTCGTCGCTGGTGACCTTCGCCAGCACCGAGCGCGCGGCGTCCTCCAGCGAGTCCACGCCGGCCAGCACGGCGGGCGCCGCCGCCCCCAGCGCCAGCCGGGTCGCCGCACCGAGCGGCACGCTCTCGTCCGCGAGCACGACCCGTAGCTGCGGGTCCTCGAGGTCGGTGATCGCCTGGACCGAGCCGTCCGGGGGCGTCACCAGCACCAGGCTGTTGTGCGCCACGACGGTGGGCGCACCAGCCACACCCTCGGCAGCGAGCGCGTCGGCCAGCGCCGCGTCGGCGAGCAGCACCAGGTCGGCCGGCGCGCCGGCCCGCAGCTGCGCGGCGAGCACCTGGGACCCCGCGTCCACGACGTCCACCGGCAGCTCGCCCCACCCGGCGGCCAGCTCGTCCACCACGTCCACCAGCGAGCTCGCGACCAGCACGGTCAGCCGGCCGTCGGCGGCGCCGTTCTGCGCCGCCGCGCAGCCGCCGAGCACCAACGACAGCACGGCCAGCGTGGCGGCCACGTGCCTGCTTCGATGGCGTCTCGTCGTCACAGGACCCTCGTCGTGCTCATCGCGTTCTCCGTCACACCGCTCGGCGTCGGCGCCGGGGTCGGCGACCTCGTCGCCGACTGCGTTCGCATCGTGCGCGAGAG
>JBFGFG010000117.1:0-7638 GCA_041579655.1 Nitriliruptoraceae bacterium | reverse complement strand
GCGAACGCGACCAGCCCGTGCGCGTCCTCGAGCAGGAACACGTCGAGGCTGATCCCCGAGCGGGCCAGCCGCATCGCCTCGCGCAGCGTGGCCTCGAGCGTCTCCGGCACCGGCGGCCACGAGAACCAGGCCTGACCGTGCACCAGGTGCGCCGTCGGCTCGCCGTCGGTGACCATGATCACCTGCTTGTGGGGCCGCGGGTCGTCCATCAGCAGCCGTCGCGCGAGCAGGAAGGCGTGCTGCATGTTGGTGCCGTACACGCGCTCGATCCCGAGCGAAGCGAGGTCCTCGACCGAGATGCGTCTCGCGTAGTCACTGAACCCCACCAGCTGCAGCGAGTCCTGCCGGTGCTGCCCGGTGATGAGCGCGTCCAGCGCGAGCGCCATCCGCTTGGCCGGCACGAGGTGGCCCTGCAGCACCATCGAGTACGACAGGTCCAGCAGCAGCACGGTGGCGGTGCGCGGCCGCACCTCGTGCTCGGCCACCTCGAGGTCGTCCGCGGCGAGCCGCACGGGCCCCGTGCTGCCCGCCGCTGCGCGCCGCAGCACCGCGTTGCGCACCGAACGGCTGACGTCGAGCGGCTCGGTGTCCCCGAACGCCCACGGACGGGTCTGGCCCGTCGGCTCGCGGTCGGCTCCCCCGGGGCGGCGGGCGGTCTCGCGCGGCGCCCGCTTGAGCAGGTCGGTCAACGCCTGCTGCCCGATCAGCCGTGCGCCGCGCGGCGTGAGCTCCAGCCGACCCTCGCTGCGCCGCAGCGCACCCGACTCCTCGAGCGCCGCCTCGATCGCCTTCAGCCGGCGCAGGTCGGTGACCGCGTCGTCGCCGAGCGCCCGCTTGAGCGCCTCCTCGTCCACGTCCTCGAGCGTGGCACCCGGATGGACGCCGGCGAGCTGCTCGTCCAGCGCCTCGAGCTCGCCGAGGCGCTCCACGTCGTCGAGCAGGCCGGAGATGCTCCCACTCCCCTCCCCCGTGCCGGAACCGTCGTCCCAGCCCTCGCCCGCGAGGTCACCCTGGTCCCACGGCAGGTTCGGCATCAGGTCGCGCAGGCTCTCCTGCAGCTGCATCATCTCCAGCTGCAGGTCCACGTCGTCGAGCACCGCGGCCATCAGCTCCTGCAGCTGGCGACGTTGGTCCGGCGGCAGCGACGCCATCATCCGGCTCGCTGCGGCCATGCGCTGCGCCATCTGCGCCAGCAGCTCGTCCAGCGTCGCGGGCCGCTCCGGGAAGTACGCCCCGTGCTTGTCCAGGAACGCCTCGAGGTCGGGCTCCTCACCCCGGTCACGTTGCGCGACCAGATCGTTGAGGTCGGCGAGCATCATGCGGAACGCCGCGAGGTCCTCGGCGGTCACCGACGCGACACCGGCCGCCATCTGCGAGAACTGCGCCTCCAGCAGCTGCCGGCCGACCTCCTCGCGCAGCTCGGCGTACGCGGCGGCCGCCTCCGGCGACGTGAACTCGAGCCCGTCCATCGCCCGGAACCGCGCCGCCGGGTCGCTGGGCAGCAGCTCGAGCTCGACCGCGCCGAGGTCGTCGCCGGCGCCGATGCGGGCGTCGCGCTCGGTCTCGACGATCTGCCCGAGCTGCTCGTTGAGCTGACGCAGCAGCTGGGAGGCCGGGCCGGTCGACACCCGACGGCGCCGCTCGGCGAGCTGCTGGCGGATCTCGTCCAGCCCGCGCACGCCCTCCATGCCGTCCTCGAGCAGCCGACGCAGCGCCGAGCGCACGCCGAAGCCCTGCAGCACGTCCTGCGACATCCGCTCCAGCGCGCTGCGCACGTCCGCGCGCCAGCTCATCGGGTCCTGCACGCCGTCGAACGCCACGTAGCGCTGGTACGGGGCGCGGTGGTCCGAGGGGCCGGCCGGGCCGCTCATGCCCGGAACACCACGTCGCCCGCGTGCTCGGCCGTGTCAGCGTCCTTCGACAGCCGACGACCGAGGTGCAGCCCCTCCAGCACCAGCTCGACCACCGACGCCATCGTGCCGGGGTCGCTCTCGTGCACGTCCAGCGCGTCCACCCAGTACGCCAGCCCGTCCACCGTCTCGCCGAACTGACCCAGCAGCTCCTCGGCCGGCATCAGCGGTCCGGTGGTGACCGCGAGGTGGTGGTCGTCGAAGCGCGCCAGCAGGCGGCCGACGTCCGCGCCGACGAGACGCTCGCGCCACACGCGCAGGATCGCGCGCCGCAGCGCCATCGCCACGATCGCCGACTCGTTGCCCTGCTCGAGCGTGTCGAACTCGACCCGTCCCAGCGCTGCGTCCACCACGGGCCAGAGGTCCACGATGCGCGGCACCGCGAGCGTCCCCCCGGTGCGCACGGCACGGCGGACCGCGCCGGCGACCATCGTCTCGTACGCACCGATCGAGAACCGCACCGAGACGCCGCTGGACTGGTTCACCTCGTCGGCGGCCCGCAGCTCGTGGGTGAGGTTGGCCACGATCTCCTCGAGGAACGCCGGCACGTGCACCTCGATGCCCCCGGGCGGCGGGGTCGCCTCCTGCCGCACGATCGCGACCTCGTCGGCGATGGTGCGCGGGTAGTGCGTGCGCACCTGCGCGCCGAAGCGGTCCTTCAGCGGCGAGATGATGCGGCCGCGGTTGGTGTAGTCGTCGGGGTTGGCGGTGGCGACCAGCAGCAGGTCGAGGTCGAGCCGCACCGGGTAGCCACGAATCTGTACGTCGCGCTCCTCCAGCACGTTCAGCAGCGCCACCTGGATGCGCTCCGGCAGGTCCGGCAGCTCGTTGACGGCGAAGATGCCGCGGTTGGTGCGTGGCAGCAGCCCGAAGTGGATCGTGCCCTCGTCGGAGAGGTGGCGACCCTCGGCGACCTTGATCGGGTCGACGTCACCCACGAGGTCGGCCACGGCGGTGTCCGGCGTGGCGAGCTTCTCGTTGAGTCGCTCGGAGCGGTGCAGCCACGCGATCGGGGTCGCGTCACCGTGCTGGGCCAGCGCGAGCCGGGCGTGCGGCGACAGCGGTCGGTCGGGCGAGGAGTGCAGCTCGCAGCCCTCCACGTACGGCAGCCACTCGTCGAGCAGCTCGGCCAGCTTGCGCACGATGCGCGACTTCGCCTGGCCCCGCTCGCCGAGCAGGATCACGTCGTGGCCCGCGAGCAGGGCGCGCTCGAGGTCCGGCAGCACCGTCTCGTCGAACCCGACCACACCGGTGACCAGCGGCTGGCCGGTCCGGAGTCGGTCGACGAGGTTCTCCGCCACCTCCTCGCGGACGGTGCGGTCCCGCCAGCCGGCATCACGCAACGCACCGAGCGTGCGTGCCAGCGTGTGCGGCGGGGTCGCGTCGGACGGGGGTGCAGCGGGTGTGGTGTCCATGGGCCCACGCTAGGCGGGTGGACGCGCCCACCGCTGTGATCGGACGGACCCGGCCGCGCGACACGCCGTCAGCCGGCGACCCACGCCCGCGTCAGGCCGCGTACGAGCCGTGGCGTGAGCAGCCCCGTGCCGAGCGCGAACTCGCACAGATCGGCCAGCACGGCGGGGTTGCGCGCCGCCGCCTGCACCGAGGAGTCCACGGGGAAGCGGGACCGGAACGCCAGGGCGGCCAGCGAGGTGTGGCGCAGGTGCCGCGCGAGCCGGGATCGCAACGCGCCGGCGTACGCACCCCCGGGGTCGTCGGGGAACCGCACCGCGGCTCGACCGGCCATCACGCCCGACAGCAGCGCGTAGTAGATGCCCTCGCCCGTCAGCGGGTTCACGAGGCTCGCGGCGTCACCGGCGAGCAGCACCCGACCGTGCGCCGGCATCGGGCGATGGGTCGACAGCGGCAGGTGGTGCGCCCGCAGCGTGTCGGTGTCCACCTCGATGCCGAGCGCCTCCACGTGCGTGTGCAGCGAGCGCTGCAGCCCCGACCGGTTCTCGACGAGGCGTGCGTCGAACGGGCCGTAGCCGACGTTCGCGCGCCCGTCCCCGATCGGGAACGCCCACACGTAGGCCGGCCAGCGGTCGGGGACGAAGCCGATCACCAGCGCGTCGAGGTCCGGCGCGTGCGCGTAGCCGCGCATCGCGAGGCCGGTGTGCCGCTTCGGCTGCTCCCCCGCGCCCACGGCGCGGCGCACGCTGCCGTTCGCCCCGTCCGCGCCGACCACGACACGGGCCCGGTAGCGGTCGTCGACGAGCACACGGTCGCCCGCTGGGGTCAGGGTCTTCACACGGTGACGGACGGGCTCGGCCCCTGCCTCCAGCGCAGCGGTCCGCAGCCGGTCGTCGAACACCATGCGCGGCACCACCACGCCGGGCCGTGGCGCGTCACCCTCGGCGACGGCGCCACCGGGCGCCAGCAGCCGCACGCGGTGCAGCGACGGGTGGCCGTCGAGCACGGCGTCGGCGACGCCGAGGTGGCGCAGCACGTCCACGCCCTCGGGCCCCACCCCGTCGCCGCAGGTCTTGTCGCGCGGGAAGCTGGCCTTGTCCAGCAGCACGACGCGGGCGGACGGGTCCGCGCTGAGCGCGCCGAGCGCCGCCGCAGCGCCCGCGGGGCCAGAACCGACGACGGCGAGGTCGACGTCGATCACGGCCGCTCCTCCGCCGGACAGCCCACGTACAGACCGCCCACGACGGGCTGCTCCGAGGGCAGGTCCTGCGGCGGCGCGACGCGGGCACAGCCTGCGGCGTCCTCGGCGAGCAGCGCGATCACGTCGTCCATCACGAGCCGGTCGAGCCAGCTGCCGGCGCCACGCGGCAGGTTCACGATGCCCGCCATGTGGAACGCTGCCGCGCCGTCCGGTCCCTCCACGGTGCCGGCGATCGCGGTGACGTCGTCCAGGGTGCCGGTCTTGCCGAGGAAGCGACCCTCCGCGACCGTGCCGCGCAGCCGCCGGCGCAGCGTGCCCTCCTCACCTGCGACGGCCAGGGCCTCGCGCCACGCGGCTGCGTGCGGACCTGCGCGCATCACGCGGTCGGTGTGCGCGAGCTGCAGCGCCGTGACGCGGTCGTCGCGCGAGAGCCCCGAGCCGTCCGCCAGCACCATCCCGTCGGTGTCCACGCCGAGCTCGGCGAGGACGTCGGCCACGACCCGGCCGGACGCGAGCCAGTCGGTCGCGCCGGCGTCTGCCCCGACCGAGCGCAGCAGCATGTCGGCGGTGTGGTTGTCGCTGCGCTCGAACGCGAACGTCAGGTGCTCCAGCAGCGGTGGACCCGCCAGGGTCGCGACGCGCGTGCGTGCCGCCGGCAGCGCGCGGGACACGGGCCACACCGTCACCCCGCGCTCCGCCAGCATCCTGCCGAGGTCCGCGACGGCGCGCGCCTGCGGGTCGGCCGAGGACAGCAGCTCCAGCTGCGGGTCGGGGGCGGGTGCCAGCAGCGTGACGGCCAGGCCCGCGTCCACCGTCAGCGCGGTGATGCGTCGCGCGTCGAGCACCGCGAGGTAGCCGGGCTTCCACCCGGGCGCCTCGGGCGTGTCGCCGAACGCGTCCGGGCCTGCCACCAGCCCGTTGGTCACGGTGTCGATGCCGGCCTCGACCACGAGGTCGGCGAGGTCCTCGAGCCGGGCGTGCGGGCGACCGATGTAGACGTAGCTGCGGTAGACGTCGGTGTCGAGCGCGGGCTCGCCGCCACCGACGAGCTCGAGTCGCCCGTGCAGCACGCCGTCCTCGGTCAGCTCCCCGACGGCGTCCACCACGGTCTCGAAGCGGTGCTCCGGCCCGAACAGCTGCAGCGCGGCAGCCCCGGGCAGCAGCTTGGCGGTGGACGCCGGCAGCAGCGGCTCGTCCCCGCCGAGGCTGAACACCACGCGTCCTTCGGCGTCCACGACGGCGAGCGAGACCGCCGCGTCCTCCCCGAACGCCCGCGTCGCCTCGTCCAACCGAGCGACCAGCGCCGAGCGGTCGGGGCCGGGCGGCAGCGTGGGTGACGGCGAGGGTGACGGCGTCGGCGGCGCCGCGGCGACGGCAGGCGCGCGCGACGGCAGCGCGGCGGGGCCCGGTGCGCTGTCCTGCGGCTCCACGACGCCGTCGCTGCACGCGGTCAGGACCGCGAGCACGCAGCAGACTGACAGGGCACGACGCATCCTCGCGAGGCTACCCAGCAGCAGGCAGCGCCCGGCGGCCGCTCACGCCTGCTGGATCGCCCCGATGAGGTCCCGCAGCCGCATGTTGCGGGACGGGTGGCGCAGCTTCGTCAGCGTCTTCTTCTCGATCTGACGGATGCGCTCGCGGGTCAGGCCGAACTCGGTCCCGATGTCCTCCAGCGTCCGCTCCTCGCCGTCGAGCAGGCCGTAGCGCATCATCAGCACGGTGCGCTCGCGGTCGTCGAGCGCGGTGAGTGCCCGCAGCACCTCCTCGCGCGCCAGCACGGAGGCGGCCGACACCTCCGGGTCGCGCGCGTGGTCGTCTGCGACGAGGTCGCCCATCGTCGCGCCGCCGTCCTCCCCCACGGGGCGGTCGAGGCTCGCGATGTCGCGCGCGGCGAGCCGCAGCTCGCGCAGCCGGCCGACCTCGAGCCCCATCTCCTCGGCGATCTCGGTGTCCGTGGGGTCACGGCCGAGCTGCTGGAGCAGCGCGATCTCGGTCCAGCGGATCTTGCCCATCTGCTCGTGCACGTGGACGGGGAGCCGCACGACGCGGCCGGTGTTGGCCACGCCGCGCTGCAGCGCCTGGCGGATCCACCAGGTCGCGTACGTGGAGAACTTGTAGCCCTTGGTGTGGTCGAACTTCTCGACACCGCGGATCAGCCCCAGGTTGCCCTCCTGGATCAGCGCGAGCAGGTCCACGCCACGACCCCGGTACCGGGCGGCGACCGACACCACCAGGCGCAGGTTGGCCCGGATCATGTGCTCCTTGGAGCGATCACCGTCGCGCAGCACGGCACGGAGCCTGGCGGTGGTCGCCTTGCCGCGTGGCTCGCCGAGCAGCTCGGCCGCGGCGAGGCCCGACTGGTAGCGCTTCGCGAGGTCGACCTCCTCCTCCGCGGTGAGCAGGGGCGTGCGGCCGATCTCGTTGAGGTACTGCCGCACGGAGTCCGCCGACGCCGAGGCGCCGTTGGCGTCGGGCCGCTCGTCGTCGCCCCCGCTGAGGTCGTCCACGACCTGCAGCAGCAGCTCCCGGGCGCGCTCGGCCATCAGCTCGACCCACTCGGCCGGCTCGACCAGCGGGTCGTGCAGCTCGACGAGCTCGGAGAGCAGCACGTAGCCGCGTGCCGCGCCGCGTTCGAGCAGCTCCCGCACCTCGGGCGTCAGCCGTCGGCCCGCAGCGAACTCGTCCTGCCCCTGACCGACGTCCATGAGGACCACCCGTTGCCGACCTGCGGCTGAAGGTAGGCACGCACCACACGGAAGTCCGTGAGGCTCATCCTCAGGAGCTCGGGTCCTCGACGGCCTGGGCAGCCCTGCTCGCCGCGGCGGCGTCGGCGGCCGACGGTGCTCCCGATGCGGACGGCTCGTCCATGACGGTGGGCACCACCAGCACCCGGACGCCGGGCGGCATCAGCCGTGCGACCTCGTGGACGAAGCGACGACCGGCTCCGCCCTGGTCCATCATCGTGGGGACGGGTTCGCCGAGCACCACCAGGTCCACGGCCGCCGCGCGTGCCTCCTCGACGATCGCCTCGATCACGTTCGCCGACTGCTTCACGACGGGCTCGAACTGCACCTTGCGTGCACGGGCGAGCTAGGCGACGACCGACAGCGCGGG
>JBFGFG010000116.1:0-7671 GCA_041579655.1 Nitriliruptoraceae bacterium | reverse complement strand
GGCAGCCTCGACGTGGACGGCGTGACGTACCAGACCATGGCGAGGTCGTGCGAGCAGGTCTCCGATGACGGGACCGAGCGTCTGCGCACCTTCGTGGTGTCCGACGAGGCGACCGGGAACGCGATCGCCGCCGCGCTGACCGAGCACGAGGACGGCACCGCGACCCTCGAGCTGGACGGGCCCGGCGACGACGCCTCTGCGCGTCGGGCGACGGTCACCCTCGCCGGTGCGGACGCGGACCTGACCCACGGCCTGGGCACCCTCGACGACGGCACGGCGGTCGAGTTCCACCTCGTGACCCACGGGCCCGCGAGCTGCTGAGGCAGCCGCAGCCACGCATGATCCGAGCGGCCGCCGACGCGGCCGCTCCGGTCGTTCACACGGGGTGGCGCTGCCACGGCTGGACACGCTCGAGCAGACGGAGCACAGCCATCAGGTCGTCCTCACGGTGGCGGGGCGCCACCACCTGCACCGACAGCGGCATCCGCAGATCGTCGAGCCCCGCCGGCACGGCGGCGGCAGGCAGCTCGGCGAGGTTCCACGCCGACGCGAACGGCACCCAGCGCAGCCCCTGGATCACGTTCACGAGCCAGCCACGCGACGACCAGCCGTGGCCCTGCGGCGGCGCCATCGTCATCGCCGGGGTGAGCAGCAGGTCGTACCCACCGAAGAACGCGTCCACCTTCGCCTTCCAGCGGTCGGCCTGGGACTCGCGCACCGGTCGCAGCCGGCGCAGCACGCGACCGACCGCCGCGTGGGTACGGGTGCGGCGCTGCAGCATCGAGCTGTCGGCGTCGAGGTCCTCGACGTCCTTGGCGGTGCCGGCCGTCCAGCGCACCAGCAGGTCGATGACGGCGGTGGTGTCGTACGGCGGGTCCGCCTGCACGACCGTGTGCCCGGCGTCGCGCAGCGCCTGCGCGGTGCGGGCCACGGCGTCACGCTGCTGGCGGCCGATGATGATCCCGGGCGCGGGCGGCGCGGTCGAGACCGCGATGCGCAGCGTGCGCTCCGGCTCTCCGATGCCGCGGAAGCGGTCGAGACCCGCCATCACGTCCAGCCCGATCGCGAGGTCCTCGACCGTCGTGGCGAGCGGCCCGTGCTGCGTCATGCCGTACCAGTGCTGGCCATCGAGGTCGCCGTCGACCGGCACGACGCCACGGCCCGGCTTGAAGCCGACCAGACCGTTCGCGGCAGCCGGGATCCGGATCGAGCCCATGCCGTCGGACGCGTGGGCCAACGGCACCAGCCCGGCCGCGACCGCAGCCGCGCTGCCGCCGGACGAGCCACCGGTGATGCGCGTGGGGTCCCAGGGGTTGCGTGACACCCCGGTCGCGTCGTCGGTGTTGCCGAACACGCACAGCTCGGGGCAGCGCGTGACGCCGACGATCACCGCCCCCGCCTCGCGCAGCCGCGCGACGACGAGGTCGTCGGCCGCCGCGTGGTGCCCGTCGAGCGCCTCGGACCCGTTGCCGGTCGGCAGGTCCTCGACGGCCACGTTGTCCTTGATCGCGATCGGGACCCCGGCCAGCGGCAGCGAGGCCCGGTCCGGGTGGGCGTCCACGGCTGCGGCCTCGTCACGCGCGCGCTGGACCAGCACACGGGTGAACGCACCGACCTGCTCGTCGCGCTCGGCGATGCGCTGCAGGTGCGCCTCGAGCACGTTCACCGCCGTCACCTGACCGCTGCGGACCGCCTCGGCGATCGTCGCTGCTGGTGCGTCGAGCATGCTGCTGGCGTCCACGGTGCGCTCCTCTGGCGGTCCCCCTGACGCTAGCGGGGAGGGCTCGCTGCCCACCCGGCCGTCCCGACCGCGGTGCGCCCGGAACAAGCGACCGTTCTATGGTGTTAGTACGGTTCACCAAACCTCCCGGACGCTTCTCCGTCCACCCTCGTCACCGCTCTCGTCAGGACTCGCGTGCCCTCCACGCCGACCCCGGCCGTCGCCTCCCCCGTCGACGACCGCCCCATCGCCCTCCAGCAGCTCCACCCCGCCCAGCTCACCGCGCTGCTGGCGCTGTCGATGGCGCTCACCGCGCTCGGCATCGACCTGATGCTCCCGGCCTTCGGCGCGATCCGCGCCGACCTCGGCCTCGCCGCCGACTCGAACGCCACGGCGGGGCTGGTGACCGCCTACTTCCTCGGCCTCGCCGTGGGACAGCTGTTCTTCGGCATCATCGCCGACTCGTTCGGACGCCGCCGGGCGCTGTACATCGGCTACGCGGTGTACGGCGTCGGCGCGCTGCTGGCGGTGCTGGCACCGACGCTCGGCACGGTCGTCGCGGCCCGCGCGCTGTGGGGCGTGGGCGCGGCAGGCGGACGCGTGGTGACGCTCGCCGTCATCCGTGACACCTGGGAGGGCGACCGCATGTCACGGGCGATGTCGTTCGTGATGGCCGTGTTCATCATCGTCCCGATCCTCGCGCCGGCCCTCGGCGCCGCGATCGTCAGCGTCGCCCACTGGCGCTGGACGTTCGGCGTCTGCGCCCTGGCTGCCGCCGGCATCGCGCTGTGGGCCCGCCGCCTGCCGGAGACGCTGGCCGTCGAGCACCGACGCGAGCTCACCGTGACCCGGCTCGTGGAGGCAGCGCGCTTCGTCGCCGCCGACCGCCAGACGGTGATGGCCGGCCTCGCGCTCACCAGCCTGTACGCGGTGTTCACCTCGTGGATCGCCTCGTCCGAGCTGATCATCACCGAGGTGTTCGACCGTGGCGCCCAGTTCCCGCTGATCTTCGGTGGCCTCGCCGTCATGCTCGGTCTCGGCATGCTGCTCAACGCACGGGTGGTGGGCATCTTCGGCACGCGGCGCGTGACCGCTGCCGCGATGGCCGGCTACCTGGCGAGCACCGTCACGCTGCTGGTCGTCGTGCTGTCCTCGGACGGGATCCCGCCGTTCTGGCTGTTCGTGCCCGTGCTGAGCGTGCTGCTGGGCAGCCACGCGCTGCTGGTGCCGAACATCAACTCGCTGGCGATGGAGCGCATGGGCCCGGTCGCCGGCACGGCGTCGGCGATCGTCGGCTCGCTGCAGGTCGCGGGCGGCGCGCTGCTCGGCGGCGTGCTCGACCGCGCGTTCGACGGCACGCTCACGCCGATCGCCATCGGCTTCGTGTTCTACGGCTTGGTGGCAGCCGGCCTGCTGGCGTTCGGGTCGCGCTCGTCCGCCCCGGCAGCGGTCACGCCCGCGGCCGCCTGACCGGCGCGGAGCCGGCGCAGGCCCTCGACGGCAGCGAGCAGGAACCACAGGTCTGCGGCGGTGTTGAACACGCGCTGCTGCAGCCCGCCGAACGCATCCACGCCGACGTTGCGCAGCACGAAGCCGGCGGTCGCGAGCCCACCGAGCGCGATGCCGGCGATCGCCAGCCGGCGCGCGTCGGTCCCGCGCAGCCGCAGCCCGAACACCAGCGGCGCCAGCACCAGCCCGACGTAGCCCCCACCGGCCCACACCACGTGCATCGTGTCGGTGAAGCTCGCGCCGTAGCCGGGGCAACCGGCCGTGCACGGGAAGAACGCGACCACGGTGGTGCCGAGCCCCGCCGCGAAGATCATCCACGCGGCGAGCCGGCCGCGACCCGGCAGCGACCGGTCCAGCGCGAAGCCGAGCGGCATCAGCGCGAGGCCCGTCAGCACCAGCACCACCTGCACGATCAGGCGCCGCCACGCGGGCGCACCGAGGTCGAACAGCTCGCTGATCGCCTGGCGCAACGGGTCGTAGCCCGGCGAGACCAGGCCCAGCAGGAACCACGTCCCCACGTACAGGGTGACCCCGGCGATGCCGGCGATCAGCAGCGGGCGGGTCAGTCGGTCGAGTCGGTGCACTGGCGCCTCCGGGTACGAGGTGCGAGGATGCCCGACCGCTCCCGTCCCCGAGGCCCGCACCGTGACCGATCAGCCCGACCAGCCCGACCAGCCCGACCAGCCCGACCAGCTCACCACCTCCCTGCTGTGGGAGCTGCCTCGTGTTGGCGCGCCCGCGGCGAGCCCCGACGGCTCGGTCGTGGTGGTGCCGGTCACCACCCACGAGCACGGCACGCCGCGCACGGTGCTGTGGCTGGTCGGCGAGGACACCGAACCCGTCCCCGTGACGCGGGTGGACGTGTCGTCCTCGGCACCCACCGTGGCGCCCGACGGCGCGCACGTCGCGTTCGGACGCACGGTGGACGACCGGCGCCAGCTGTTCGTGCTGCCGCTGAGCGGCGGCGAGGCGCGCCAGATGACCGACGTCCCGCTCGGCGTGCTCGGCAGCGCACGCTGGGTCGACGACCACCGTCTGCTGGTGGTCACGCGCCTGCTGGTCGAGGACCCGACGCTCGAGGCGACGACGGCCTGGCGCGACGCTGCCGACGAACGCCCGAACGTGCTGGCCACGGAGCGTCGGATCAGCCGCGTGTGGGACACGTGGCACACCGACCCGCTCACCCAGCACGTGCTGCTGCTGGACCTGCACCAGCCCGACGCCGAGCCGGTCGACCTCACCCCCGGCGAGTGGCTGCTGCCCGACCCGCTGATGGACCCGGGCGACCACGTCGACCTCTCGCCGGACGGGTCGCTGCTGGCGTTCACCACCACCCACCCCGACGGGGACGAGGACGGCGTGCCCGTCCCGTGCCTGCACGTGGTCCCGGTGGCAGGCGGTGACGTGCGCTGTCTCACCCGCGACAACCCGGGCGCGGCCGGCGCGCCGCGCTTCCTGCCCGACGGCCGCATCGCCGTGACGCTGCAGCGCGAGCGGGACTTCTACGCCGCCCCGATCGACCTGTGGGCCATCGACCCCAGCGACCGCGCGCGCACCGCGCTGCTGCGCGACGTGGACCACGGGATGGAGTCGGTCAGCGTCGGACCCGAGGGTCGCATCGTGATCGGCACCGAGCTGCGCGGTCGCGGCCGCCTGCTGGAGGTCGTCGACGGCGCGACCTCGCCGCTGCCCGAGCCGGCCACCGGCGGGCTGTCCTCCCCGTTCGTGACCTCGGCCGGCGTGCTGGCCGTGCACGCCTCGCTGACCGAGCCGCCCGAGGTGGTGCGCGTCGACAGCGACGGCATCACGCAGCTCACCCGGATGGCGCGCCCGCGGCTGCAGGGCATGGACCTCGGCCGCGTCGAGGAGCGCCTCGTCGTCGGCGCCGGCGGGGACGACGTGCAGGTGCTGGTGCTGCACCCGCCGGCCGCAGCCGTCGAGGGCGACGGTCCGCCGCCGCTGGTGCACCTCATCCACGGCGGGCCGCACGGCACGTTCGGCGACACCTGGCACTGGCGTTGGTGCGCGGCGAACGTGGCCGCGCAGGGCTGGGTCATCGCGTGCGTGAACTTCCACGGCTCGACCTCGTTCGGTCACGAGTTCACGCGCTCCATCCAGGGGGACTGGGCCACGGCGCCCACGGCCGACGTGCTCGCGGCGACCGACGCGCTGATCGCGGACGGGACGGTCGACCCGGACCGCACCGCGATCGCCGGCGGCTCGTACGGCGGCTACCTCACCACGTGGCTCTGCACCCAGACCGACCGGTTCACCACGGCGGTCGCGCACGCGGCGGTGACGGACTTCGGCGGCATGTGGGCCACCGACTGGGGGTCGGGGCTCCCGGACGCGTTCGGTGGCTCGCTGGCGCAGGACCCCGAGGCCACGTACCGGTTCTCACCCTCGTGGCACTACGCGAAGCTGCGCACCCCGATGCTGGTGCTGCACGGCGAGCGCGACCTGCGCGTCCCGATCGACCAGGGCCGCGCCCTGTACGGGGTGCTGCAGGAGCTGCGCATCGAGTCGCGGCTGGTGGTGTTCCCCGACGAGAACCACTGGGTGCTCGACCGACGTCGCTCCGAGCGCTGGTACGACGAGGTGCTCGGCTGGCTGCACCGGTTCCTCGACGCGTGACGACGCGTGAACGAGGCGTGGCTGACCGAGCCGTCGACCTGCTGCTGACCGCGCACGGTTGGCCCGTGGCACGGGCGCTGCAGCACACTGCTGCCGCGCCCGCGACCGCGGGCGCAGCCGAGTCCCGCACGGAGCGCACGTGTCCCGCCGTCTGAGGATCACCCTGCTCGTGGCCGTGGTCACGATCGTCGCCGACCTCGGCACCAAGGCCTGGGCCAACGGTGCGCTGGCCGACGGTCCGGTCGACCTCGGGTTCGTGATGCTGCGGCTCGCGCAGAACCCGGGCGTGGCGTTCAGCCTCGGCGCGAACGCCCCCGCATGGGTGGTCGGCGCGATCACCACGGCGGCGACCGTGTTGATCGGGATCATGGCGCTGCGCGGCGTGCTGCACCCCCCTGCGGCGGCGGGCTTCCTGCTCGGCGGCGGGCTCGGCAACCTCATCGACCGGCTCGCGAACGGGTTCGTCACCGACATGATCGACCTGGGCTGGTTCCCGTCGTTCAACGTCGCCGACATCGCGCTGAACGTCGGTGTGGGCCTGGTGCTGGTCGTCGGGCTGTTCGGCAAGGAGCACCCGGCCGACCAGCTCGACGCGTCCGACGAACAGGACGCGTCCGACGCCGCGTCGCCCCGCGGCTCCGCCTAGACGTCCAGCGACGGCTGGTCCGGCACACGGCCGACCGGCTGCGCGGAGGCAGTCCGTTGCTCGGTCACGCGCCAGCCACGGACCTCGCCACCACGCGCGAGCTCCAGCACCCGAGCGCTGGGCGCGGCTCGTTGCAGCAGTGCTGCGGTCGCTGCCTGCGGGGTGAACAGCCACACCTGGTGGCGCGTCGCGACCTCGGCGAGCAGCCGCGCGAGCGCCGCGGCCCGCTCAGGGTCCGACGCGCCGAGCAGGTCGTCGATGAGCAGCGGCAGCCGCCGCTCCCCCGACAGCTCCTCGGCCAGCGCCAGACGCAGCGAGATGTACAGCTGCTCGCGCGTGCCGCGTGACAGCGCGTCCACCTCGCACGGCTCGCCGCCCGGGACGACGGCGACCACCAGCTGGTCGTCGAGCCGCCGGACCTCGTTCCACGCGCCGAGCGTCGCCGCGGCCAGCAGCCGGGAGGCGGTGGCGAGCACGGCGGGCAGGTGCTCGCGCTCGAAGCGCTCAAGCGTCGCCTCGAGCACCCGCACCGCAGCGTCCGCCACTGCCCAGCGCTCGGCGAGCACGTCGACCTCGGCCTGCGCGGCGCTCAGCGCCTGGTGCGCCCGCGGGACGGCGTCGTCCGCGCCGAGCGCGGCGACCTGCTGGGCGTGACCGGTGTGCGTCCGCACCGCCTCGTCGCGTGCGTCGTCCAGCTGCGCGATCGTGTCCTGCAGCCGCGTGACCTCGGCGTCCCAGCGCACCGGGTCGGCCGTCGCCAGCAGCTGACGTCCCGCCGCGGACTCCTCACCGTCACCGAGCAGCTCGGTGACGCGGGCCGCCGCCTCGTCACGCTCGCGCGTGCCCTTGAGCGACTCGCGGTCCGCCGCAACCCGCGCCGTGAAGGCGGCCGCGTCCGGGACGCCGGCAATCTCCCAGCAGCGGCCGAGCTCGGCGCGCGCGTCGGCCAGCCGCTGCGCGTGGACCTCGCGGCGGGCGGCCACGCGCTCGCGCTCGGCGGCGATCCGCGCCAGCTCGCGTCGACCCTCGTCGTCCTCGAGCACGCGTGCGTGCAGCGCCGGCAGGCTCCGCACGGCGTCGAGGCCGTCCGAGACCGCGATCCCCGCGCGCTGCACCACGGCCGCGACCTCATCGCGGTACTCGTCGACGGACGCCTCGATCG
>JBFGFG010000115.1:0-7695 GCA_041579655.1 Nitriliruptoraceae bacterium | reverse complement strand
GCATGTCGCGCACGATGCCGCCGCCGACGGCGGTCAGCGCCCCCATCGCGACGGCCGCCCCGGCACCGAGTCCGGCGTCGAGCCCGATCGAGGCGCCGACGACCGCGAACAGACCGAGCCCGATCGCGTCGAGCACCTGGATCGAGGTCACCAGCCGACCGCGGCCCGCCTCGAGCGCCCGGGCGATGCGCCCACCGCTGGGTGCCAGCACCACCACCATCGCGGCGAGCAGGCACATCGCCCCGTAGCGACCGTCGGCCAACGCAGTCACCGGCACCCGGTCGAGCAGCACGTCGCGGATGATCCCGCCGCCGAGCCCTGCGGCGAGGCACAGCACCAGCACCCCGAACGCGTCCAGCCGACGCTGCAGCGCGAGCGCACCACCGGAGAGCGCGAACACGAAGGTCCCCACGACGTCGAGGGTCGTCACCAGCAGACCGTCGAGCACGTGCGACCTCCCGGGTTCGGCTGCGCCTCGGTGGCGCATCGTGGCGCATGCAACCACCGCGATAGCGTCCGGGCCGAGACGACAGCGAACGACCGCGACACCACAGGAGCACGACCATGAGCGACCAGACCGACATCATCGTCACCGGCGACATCGGCCAGGCACCGGCGATCACCCTCCCCGAGCAGGCGCCGCCTGCGGAGCTGCAGCTCGTGGACCTCGTGGAGGGAGACGGCGAGGAGGCTCCGGCCGGCTCGACCGTCACCGTGAACTACGCCGGCGTGTCGTGGACGAACGGCGGGCGCGGCTTCGACTCGTCGTTCGAGCGCGGTCAGCCGCTGACGTTCCCGCTGTCGCGCGTGATCGCGGGCTGGCAGCAGGGCATCCCCGGCATGAAGGTCGGCGGTCGCCGCCTGCTCGTGGTGCCGCCGGAGATGGGCTACGGCGCGCAGTCGCCGTCCCCCGCGATCGCCGCGCACGACACGCTCGTGTTCGTCGTGGACCTGCTCCGCGTCAGCTGACCCGCAGGCCCCGGCCGCCTACCCGCGGTCGACGGTGCGCCTCAGGATCGTGGCCACGTCGTGCAACGAGACCTCCTCGAGGAGGTCGACGATCTGGACGATCCCGTCCGGGCGCAGCAGGTCCCGCACGTCCGGCGTCACCGCGATCTTCAGCAGGTCGTCCAGCGGCAGCTCGAGCAGCCCGGCCTGCAGGTACGCCGTGGAGTGCGTGGAGAACGCGAAGTCCTCGAAGCGCTCGTCATCCAGCTCGAGCGCCGCGAAGCGCTCCGGGTCGCGCGCGAGCTCGCGTTCCATCAGCTCCTGCAGGATGCGCAGCGTGCGCCGCAGCCATCCCTGTCCGTCCTCGGTCAGCTTCGGCTCGATCGCGAGGAACTGGTGCAGACACTTGTTGCCGTAGCGGACGTAGTACGACGGCGGTTCGGTGTCCGGCTGACGCAGGAGGAAGTCGTCGCGCCGTAGGAGGTAGTAGGTCTCGGTGCCGGTGGGCAACGGCCGGGGCGGCGAGTCCATGTGTGCCTTCTGCAGCGTCGTGGGTCGGCGAGCGAACCACGTCGGCAGCACCGGACCGGCACCGCTGCGCGCGTCGCGACGACGCTCGCGGTTGGATGCCGCAACCGCCGCCACGCCCGAGGAGCCCGCATGGACACCGTCGCCGACTGGATGGGGCTGGTGCACGCGCACTGGTCGCCGGCCGAGGCCTCCTCGTGGGACGCCGTCGGGCTCCACGTGGGCGCACCGTCGTGGCCCGTCGCCCGGGTGCTGGTGACGCTGGACGTCACCTCGGCCGTGCTCGACGAGGCGGCCAAGCAGCAGCACACGCTGGTGCTGGCCCACCACCCGCTGCTGATGAAGCCGCTCGCCCGGCTCACCCCCGACACGCCGGCCGGTGCCCTGGCCCTGCGTGCAGCGACCAGCCGCATCGCCGTCGCCGCGGCCCACACCAACCTCGACGTCGCCACCGACGGCACGGGCACCAGCGACCCGGTCGTGCGCACGCTCGGGCTGGAAGACGTGCGGCCGCTGACGACCGAGATCCGTGACGCGCGGCACGTGAAGCTGGTGGTGTTCGTCCCCGTTGCGCACACCGACGACGTGCTGGACGCGATCGCGGACGCCGGCGGGGCCGGGCAGGGGCTGTACGAGCGCTGCTCGTTCCGGGTCGGCGGCATGGGGACGTTCACGCCGCTGGAGGGCGCGAGCCCGCACGTGGGCCACGTCGGCGAGCCGCACCTCGAGGAGGAGGACCGACTCGAGGTGCTGGTCCCGCGTCGCTCGGTCGGGCCAGTCGTGGCCGCGCTGCTCGCCGCGCACCCGTACGAGGAGGTGGCGTACGACCTCGTGCCGTTGCTCGACGGCGCGACGGTCGGCTTCGGCCGCGTCGGCCGCCTGCCGGTGCCGCGCACGCTCAAGGACGTGTCCGACGTGCTGCGCCACCGGATGCCGGCTCCGCAGCTGCGCACTGCGGGCGAGAACGGCCGGATGGTGCAGACCGTCGCGGTGGTCGGCGGGTCGGGCATGTCGCTCGCAGGCGCGGCGCTGGCGGCCGGCGCCGACGTGTACGTGACGGGCGACTGCAAGCACCACGACGTGCTCGACGTGCTGTCGCAGGGGATGGCCGTCATCGACGCCGGGCACCACGCCACGGAGGTCGCGGCGCTGCCGGCATGGATCGAGGCGCTGACCAGCGACGCGCGGGGTCTGGGGCTGGATGCCTCGGTGCTAGCGTCGGGCGTCGACACCGACCCGTGGGGCTGACGTGACGACGGTGACCGACGAGGACCTCCGCAAGCTGCTGGAGCTGTCCGACGTGGACGCGCAGCGGGCCCGCCTGGCGGCGACGCTGGCCGACCTCCCCGAGCAGCACGCCGTGGACGCGGCGACGGCTCGGCTCAAGACCGAGATCGAGGCCGGTGACGCGCTGCGCGTCGAGGTGACGACGGTCGAGGCCGAGCAGCGCCGCTTCGAGCGCGAGCTCGAGCAGTACCGCGTGCGCATGGCCCACGAGCGCGAGCGCCTCTACGGCGGTGCCATCACCAACGCCAAGGAGATGAAGTCGGTCGAGGCCGAGATCCAGACCACGCAGGTCAAGATCGACGAGCACGAGACCGGCCTCCTCGAGGCGATGGAGGTCGCCGAGGAGCTCGACGGCCGCATCGAGGCAGCCGCCCGCACCGTGGCGGACACCGAGGCCGAGATCGTCAAGCTCGGCGAGAAGCGCGACACCGCGGCCGCCCAGCTGATCGCCCAGCAGGCTGAGCTCGACGTCCAGCGCGACGCGCTGCGCCAGGACATGGCGCCCCACGCGATCGCTGCCTACGACAAGGTGCGCGAGCGCTTCAAGGCCGGCGTGGCTGTCGGTGAGCTGTCCGGCGCGCACTGCACCGCGTGCCGCATCGAGCTGCCCAACGCCGAGGTCAACGAGCTGCGTGACGGTCCGACGCTGACGACCTGCCCCAGCTGCTCGCGGATGCTGATCGTCCGCATCTGAGCCCGCCGGCTCGGCACGAGCGCGAGGTCACAGGCCTCGCGCGCGCCGCTCGTCGTTGATCGCGGTGGCGGCGCCGATGAGCCCCATGTGGGTGAACGCCTGCGGGAAGTTGCCCAGCTGCAGGAACGTCTCGGGGTCGAGCTCCTCGGCGAACAGGCCCAGCGGTCCGGCGAAGCGCGAGAGCCGCTCGAACAGCCGCTCGGCCTCCTCGAGGTCGCCCATGCGGGCCAGCAGCTCCACGAGCCACCACGAGCACAGCAGGAACGCGCCCTCGTGGCCTCGCAGCCCGTCCTCGGTGGTGTAGCGCAGCAGCAGCCCGTCGCTGATCTCGAGGTCCTCGCGGATTGCCTTGACCGTCGAGCGGATGCGCGGGTCGGTGGGGGACAGGAAGCCCTTCAGCGGCAGCATCAGCAGCGACGCGTCGGTCTCGGACTCGCCGTACGCCTGCGTGAACGTGCCGCGCTCGTGGTCGTAGCCGTGCTCCAGGATGCTGGCGCGGATCTCGGCGGCGATCTACGACCACTCCTCGTACGGCGCGCGGACACCGAGGTCGCGCCCGATGCGGATGGCACGGTCGACGGCCAACCAGCACTGGAACTTGCTGAACGTGTGGTGCTTGGGCGCCGAGCGGATCTCCCACAGGCCGGCGTCCGGCTCGTGCCAGCGGGCGGCGACCGTCCCCACCAGCTCGGTGACCGTCGACCAGTCCACGGCCGGCACCTCGGTGCCTGCCCGCTCGGTGAGGTAGCCCAGCTGCATCGCCGCACCGAAGATGTCCAGCTGGAGCTGGCTCGCGGCGCCGTTGCCGATGCGCACCGGCTTGGAGCTGCGGTAGCCCTCGAGGTGGTCGAGCTCGAACTCACCGAGGTCGTCCTCGCCGGTGATCCGGTACAGCGGCCGCAGCGCGTGCGTGCCGCCGATGTTCTTCGACAGCTGACCCAGCCAGCGGATGAACGTCTCGGCCTCGTGCTGCTGGCCGACGCGCAGCATCGTCTCGAGCACGTACGCCGAGTCGCGGATCCAGGCGTAGCGGTAGTCCCAGTTGCGCTCGCCGCCGATCTCCTCGGGCAGCGAGGTCGAGGCTGCCGCCACCAGCGCGCCGGTGGGCTCGTACACCAGCCCCTTCAGCGCCAGCGCGGAGCGCACGACGTGCCCGCGCCACGGGCCGTCGTAGTCGACGTTGGCGACCCAGCGACGCCAGGTGCGCAGGGTGAGGTCCAGCAGCTCCTGCGGCTCGAGGTGGCCGTGCGGGTCGCGGTCCGGCTGGCCCGAGCGCAGCATCAGCCAGCGGGTCTCGCCCGCCTCCAGCGACACCACGCTGGTGGCGATGTCGCCGTGGCCGTCGCGGCACGGTGCCACGTCGAAGCGGATGCCGTCGGCGCGCAGCGACACCTCGTCGATGCCGGCCGTCGCGCGCAGCCCGTCCGCGGTCACCTCGATGGTGGTGGTGGCCCGGCCGTAGTCGAAGCGCGGCTGGAACTCGACCTCGACCTCGACCGGCGCGAACGTCTCGACGCGGCGCAGCAGGTGGTGGCCGGCGTAGCCGACGGAGGCCGCCGAGACGCGGCTGTGCACGAGCAGGTCGGTGACGGTCATCAGCGTCACGCCGTGCTCGACGAAGCTGGTGACCAGCACGTTGGACTCGCCGAGCCAGCTACGACGGATGTCCATGGTGCGGGTCGGGCGGATGCGCCAACGACCGCCACGGTCCGCGTCCAGCAGCGCGGCGAACACGCTGGGGGAGTCGTAGCGCGGCAGGCACAGCCAGTCGATGCTGGCGTCGATGGACACCAGCGCTGCGGTGCGCACGTCCGACAGCATCCCGTACTCGCCGATCGGGTGGTAGCGGCGACGCCAGGGGTCGCCGGCCTCACCGTCGTTGCGCTCGCCGAGTGCCCGCAGCAGGTCCACGACGCGCGCCGGCGACGACACGCGTGCGGACGCGTTGGTCCGTCGCGGCTCCGACGCGACCAGCACCGCACGGCCGCGACGACGCTCGGCCACCTCGAACGCGTCCTCGTCCGTGACGTCGTCACCGAGCACCAGCAACGAGCGGTCCGGGTGGCGGTCCGCCAGCCAGGTCAGCGCGGTGCCCTTGTCGACGGCGGCCGGTCGCAGCTCGGTGACGGCCTTGCCGTCAAGCACGCGCCAGCCGGGAGGTGCTGACGCGTGGCGCTCCAGCAACGCGCGCACCCGCGGCAGCACGCGGCGCACGACGTCGGGGTCGACGCGCCGGTGGTGCACGGCGATGGAGGACGGCTTCGGCTCGATGCCCCAGCCGGCCTCCTCGGTGAGCATCTCGCGCAGCTCGCGCTCGACCGCGCGCAGCGTGTCCTTGGCGACGGTGCGGTCGAACAGCGACGTCCGACGACCGTCCGCGTGCAGCACCTCGGTGCCGTGGTTGCCCACGATCGTCACCGGCAGATCGCCGAGCCGCGGCAGGACGTCGTCCACGGGGCGACCGCTCAGCACGGCCACCTCGGTCAGCTGGCACAGCGCCGTCACGGCCTCGAGCGCACCGTCGGCCAGCGCCGCGTCGCCGGGGTGGTCCACGATCGGCGAGAGCGTCCCGTCGAAGTCGAGCACGATCAGGTGGCGGCTGACGTCGTGCACGGATGCGGCGATGGCCTGGACGTCGTCCTGGTGGCGTCGGTCGTCGGGCAGCATCACGAGCCGCCCTCCACGTCCGTCGCGTCCGTGGCCTCGAGCAGGGTGCTCATCAGACCCTCGCCCCACGCGAACACGTCGTGGACCTTGATCTGCTCGGCCATGCGGGCCAGCCGGTCGCGACGCTCGTCCACGTCCAGCGCGAGGCAGTCGGCCATCGCCTCGGCGAGGCCGTCCACGTCGAACGGGTTGCAGGTGACGGCGCCCTCCATCGTCAGGGCGGCACCGGTGAACTCGCTGAGCAGCAGCACGCCGCTCTCGCGGGCCGCGTGCTGCACGACCGCGAACTCCTTGGCGACGAGGTTCATCCCGTCCTTGAGCGGCGTCACGCACAGCACGTCCGCGAGCCGGTAGTACGCCGCGAGGCTGTGTCGCGACACGCCGCGGTAGAGGTAGTGCACCGGCACGTCGTGGCCGGGCTCGGTGAACTCGCCGTTGATGCGCCCGACCATCTGCTCGATCTCGCCGCGCAGCTCCATGACCTCCTCGACGTCCTCACGGGACGGCACGGCGATCTGGATGAACACGAACTGGCTGCGCAGCTCGGGGTCGTCCTCCAGCAGCCGCTCGATGGCGGTGAGCCGGTGCCGGATGCCCTTCGTGGTGTCCAGCCGGTCGACGCCGAGGAACACCTTGCGGCCACCGAACTGGTTGCGCAGGTCGGTGAGGATCGCCTCGGTCTCGGGCTGCGTCGCGAGCTCCGCGAACTCGTCGGCGTCGATCGAGATCGCCTCGGCGGTCGCGACGACCTCGCGCCCCCCGTGCTGGATGCGCTGGCCTTTGACGGTGTCGCGGCCGCGGAGCCACCGCACGGCGCGCACGAAGTTGTCGCGGTACAGCCGTGTGTGGAACCCCACGACGTCGGCGCCGAGGATCCCGTCGAGCAGCTCCTCGCGCCAGGGCAGGCGCGCGACCAGCTCGGGGGCCGGGAACGGCGTGTGCAGGAAGAAGCCGATGGGTCGGTCCCCGACACGGTCGCGCACGAGCTGGGGCAGCAGCAGCAGGTGGTAGTCGTGCACCCAGATCATCGCGTCGGCGGGCGGGTCCAGCTCGGCGATGCGGTCGGCGAAGCGCTCGTTGACCTGCTTGTAGACGCGCCACCAGTCGTGGTCGATCACGGGGTTGGCGACCAGGTCGTGCACCAGCGGCCACAGCGTCCGGTTGCTGAAGCCGTGGTAGTACGCCTCGACCTCGTCCTCGGACAGCGTCACGGCGCCGATCTCGACGTCCAGGCCGGACACCTTCGACGGCACGCCGCCGTCCCCGCCGTCCCAGCCGACCCAGATGCCGCCCGCGCGGTCCATCACGGGTCGCATCGCGGTGACCAGGCCGCCGGCCGCGATGCTCCAGCTGCCGTCGTCCTCACGACGCACGGGCAGCCTGTTTGCGGCGACGACGAGCGGGCGGTCGAGCGCGCTTGTGCTGGACACGGTCGGTCCCTCAGGAAGAGTGCCCCTGACGCTACCGAGGGGAGGGGTGGCCGGGCGCAGATGGGTCGTGCCGAGTGACTGTCACACCCCCGTCGTAGTGTCTTTGGCATGAGCTACTCGACCGCTTCCACCCTCGACCGG
>JBFGFG010000114.1:0-7800 GCA_041579655.1 Nitriliruptoraceae bacterium | reverse complement strand
TCGTGTCGAGGTGCGCCGTGTCGAGGGCTCGTGGCGCACCGCGCGGCACGTCGCGGTGGTGCTGATCCGCCCGCGGCTGGAGGTGGTTGGGACACCCGGGCGGCTCGTGGGGGCCACGACGCTGCTGCGTGATCAGCTCCGTTCGGCCGCGGGGCGTGCGCTGCCGGCGGGCCCGGCAGGGCTCGCGACCGGCCTCGTCACCGGGGACACGCGCTCGCTGCCGCCGCAGGACGAGGTCGCGATGCGCTCCACGGGGCTCACGCACCTGACGGCGGTGTCCGGCTCGAACGTGGCGCTGGTGGCCGTGGGCGCGGGGCTGCTGGTGGGCGTGCTGGGGATCGGTGCGCGTGGGCGGCGACGCACCGTCGTGCTTGCCCTGGCGGTGTTCGTGGTGCTGACACGGGCGGACCCCTCCGTGCTGCGCGCCACCGCGATGGCCGGCGTGGTGCTGGTCGCCCAGGCCCGAGGTCGGCGCATCGCCGGCCTGCAGGCGCTGGCAGCAGCCCTGGTGGTGCTGCTGCTGCTCGACCCGCTGCTGGCGCGACGGCTGGGGCTGCTGCTGTCGGCTGCGGCGACGGCTGGCGTGCTGCTGCTGGCACCGGCGGTCCGTGTCCGTCTGGCCGTGCTCGATCGGGCCGGCGGCGCGTGGCGGCGCGTGCTGGACCTGTTGGCGGTCACGCTCGGGGCGCAGCTGGCGGTGCTCCCGGTGCTGCTGGTGATCGGTGAGGACGTGCGCCTCGCGACGGTGCCCGCGAACCTCGTCGCCGTGCCGGCCGCAGCGGTCGCGTCGGTGCTCGCCACCAGCGCCGCGCTGGTGGTGAGCTGGGCGCCGGCACTGGCCGAGCTGCTGCTGTGGCTGGCCAGACCCGCGCTGGAGGTGGTGCTCGGCGTCGCGCACGGTCTGCGCTGGTGGGGGCCGGTGGTGACGCCGGTGACCGTGGCCGGGCTGACGGTGCTCGGGCTGCTGGCGGCCGTGGCGGTGCGGCGCGGGGTGCGCGTTCGCCGACTGGTCGTGGCGAGCGTGCTGGCCGCGCTGGCCCTCGCCGTGCCGGCGCCGGCCGATCGTGGCGGCTTCGTGCTGAGCGCCATCGACGTCGGCCAGGGCGACGCGTTCCTGCTGCGGGCAGGCGGCGCGACGGTGCTGGTGGACACGGGACGAGACGCTCGGGCCGCGACGTGGCTGCGGCGTGCGGACGTGCGCCGGCTCGACCTGCTCGTGCTCACGCACGCGGACGCGGACCACACCGGTGGAGGCCGTGACGTGCTCGCGGCGCTGGACGTCGGTGCGGTGTGGCAGCGACCGCGGTCGGGGGAGGCACCCGCCACGCTGGCGGGCGTGCTCGCCGCGGCCGACGAGGCCGGCGTCCCCGTCCACGACGCCCACACCGGACAGCACGTGGTGGTCGGTCCGCTGCGGCTGACGGTGCTGGCGCCGTCCGGCAGCGAGGCGCACGCCGGGCTCGACGCCGACGAGAACGAGTCGTCCATCGTGCTGCGCGTGGACGGGCCGGGCGGCGCGGTGCTGCTCACGGGCGACACCGGGCCGGCGGCACACCGGCTGCTGCGCGCGATGCCCGACGCGATCGACGTCGACGTGGTGAGCGTCCCGCACCACGGCTCGCGGCACGTGGACCTCGACCTCGTGCCTGCGACCACGCCGCAGGTCGCGGTCGTCAGCGTCGGGGCGCAGAACGGCTACGGGCACCCCACGCAGGAGGTGCTCGACGCCATCGAGGACGCCGGCGTCGTGGTGCGACGCACCGACACCGAGGGCACGGTGCACGTCGCGGTGGGAGCACGCGGGGCTGTCGCAGCCCGGCGCTACGGTCGCAGCCATGCGACCGTTCACCCACGTGACCTCCGACGACCAGCTGCTGCTGCAGCGGGGCGTCGACCGCGTGCTCGCAGACGTCCCGGCGGACGTCGACGTCGAGCGCACCGACGTCGAGGAGGAGGGGCTGCCCGACGTGCGGACCGCCTCGCTGTTCGGCGGTCTGACGGTGCACCTGCTGCGCTTCGCGAAGGTGCCGTCCGGCGGCGTGCTCGACGAGCTGATGGGGCTCGCGACCAGCGACGAGGGCGACACCGCGACCGTGGTGGCCGTGAAGCACGCAACCCCGGCCACGCCGTCGTCGATGAAGAAGCTCGGTGACGCGGCTGGCCCAGGCGCCCACATCGCCAACGCGCGCCCGCCCGACTGGGCCGACGAGCAGTGGGACCGGCTGATCGGGGACGAGTTCCGCGTCCACGGCCGCAACGCCGACGCCTCGGCCATCGCGGCCGTGCGTCGTCACGCCGGGCTCGAGCCCGGGACCATCGCCGTGCAGGTGCAGTCCGTGTGCGCCACCGCGCAGGGCGACCGCGCCCGCACGCTGTCGGAGGAGGACGTCGACGCCGTGCTCGAGGGGCACGGTCGCCAGTCCGGCTTCGCCGTCGCCGATGCGGTGGTCGCCCGCGACGTGGCGGCCGCGGTCATCGCGACCCGCGGCGCGCTCGAGGGCGGCGACGACCCGCTCGCGCTGCTCGGTGCGCTGGCGTACCGCCTGCGTCAGCTGCTGGTGCTGCGCGCCGGCGGCTCCGGTCAGGCGGCCGGTCTCGGTCGACGACCGGTCCAGGGCGGCAGGCTGCGCTCGCTGACGACCGAGGCGCGCCAGCGCTTCGGACCCGGCGAGCTCGCGTGGGCTGTGGACCGCCTCGCGCGGCTCGACCACGACCTGAAGGGCTCGGACCTGCCCAGCGACCTGCTGTTCGAGGTCGCGGTGATCGAGCTCGCGACCGGCACCACCGTCGACCCGGTGCGACCGACACACACGCGCAGGCCGTTCCCCACCACGGTCTGAGTCAGTCGACCGCCGGCTCGCCGACGTCGATCACGAGCGTGGCGCCGCCCCAACCGTTCTCCCGGTCCCGCGCCTCGATCCGGAGCTGCGTGGTGCCGGGCGGCAGCGAGAAGCTGTCCGCGAGCGAGCGGGTGAAGGGCTGCTCGTCAGCGTGGTCGTGCGTCAGCTCACGAACGGCGAGCACATCGCCGTCCAGCGTCGTCACGCGCCACGCGTCGGCGTACCGCTCGGGCGTGTCGTACGCCGAGCACAGCGTCGCGGTGGCGGTGAACGTCCCGTCGCCGGCGTCCGAGACCTCGCCGGCCACCACATCAGGGAACATCGCGTCCTGCGTGCCGCCGCAGTCGGCTTCGAGCGTCGGCAGGGCATCGTCCGGCTCGGTCCGGTCACCGGCACAGTCGAGCAGCGACGGGTCGTCGGCGCAGACGGTGTGGCCCATGCGCTCGTCGTCGGACGCGCACGCGCTGAGCAGCAGCGCGACGGCCAGCGGCACCGCGGCGACGGTGCGCAGGGACCACGTCACGCGACGCCGTCCTCCACGGCCGAGCGCAGCGCCCGCAGCGCGACGGTGACGCCGTCGAGCCCGGCCTGGACGTCCTGCTCGACGCCGGTGATGGTGCGTCGGGCACGTTCCAGCGCCGCGCTGCGCCGTGACGCGAACCCGAGCGCGACGGTGCCGCCGTCGGCCAGCAGGTCGGTGGTCTGCTCGGCCAGCGCGAGCTGCGCAGCGCGGGCAGCCAGCGCCCGCAGGTCCGCGGCGAGCGACCGGCGCAGCCGACGTCGCCACACGGTGGTGGTCTGGACACGGTCCAGCACCCGGTGCAGCCGATCCAGCCCCAGCACCTCCAGCAGGTGCAGCAGCACGTCGCCGACCAGCGGGGCGCTCTCGACGTCCCACTCCAGCGCACGCAGCGTCGCGGCGACCTCGGGGCCCAGCGCCATGTCGCGGGCGCAGGCCACCATCCGGGCCAGCTCGTCCGGCACCAGGTCGTCGCGCAACCGCTCGGCGCGTGCGACGCGGTGACGGCGCTGGTCGATAGAGCCCAGCTCGAACAGGGAGTCGCGGAAGGCGGTCACGGCGTCGCGGTCGCGTGCGATCGTGGCGTCGAGGTCCAGCACGCCGGCCTCGCCCGCGTAGCGGCGGGTGAGGCTGCCCAGCAGCACCTCGAGCTCGAACGCGATCGCGTCCTGGCGCTCCGGCCCGATCTCGTCGAGCAGCCCCTCCAGCTGACGCCACCAGCCGTCGACGCCGGTCACGTCTCGTGAGGTCCACCAGGCGGCGGTGACAGTGGCCTCGTCGAGGTCGGTCTCGGCGGCGACGCGGCTGGGGAACGTCGGACCCATGCGGTCCACGAGCTCGTTGCTCACGCGCGTGGCGACCAGCTCACGGCGCAGCCGGTGCGTGCGCAGCTGCTCGGGGAAGCGCTCCGTGAGCGCGTCGGGCACGTAGTCCGTCAGCACCACCTGCAGCGCTCGGCTGTCGGTCAGCCTCCCCGCGAGCAGCTCGTCCTTGACGCGGCGCTTCGCGGCGCCGAGCAGGGTCGCGAGCTCGGGGCGGGTCAGCCCAGCGCCTGCCTCACGACGGGCTCGCAGCTCCTCGGTCGACGGCAGCACCTGCACGTCGCGGTCGAGCCCGTTGTGGTGCTCGAGCTGCTCCATGAGGAACGCGATGTCCACGAGCCGGTCGGGTCCTTCACGTAGGTCGCGCGAGATGCGCCAGACCTGCAGGTCAACGTCGCGCAGCACGTCGTCCACGACGTCCTGGGTGACGTCGACCAGCAGCTGGTCGCGCTCGGCGTCGTCGATGAGCTCGTCGCGACGGGCCGCGGCGAGCAGGATCTTGACGTTGACCTCGTGGTCCGAGCAGTCCACGCCGCCCACGTTGTGGATCGCGTCCTGGTCGATACGTCCGCCGCGACGGGCGTAGCGGATGCGGGCGCGCTGCGTGATGGAGAGGTTGGCACCCTCGCCGATCACCCGTGCGCGCACCGAGTCCGCGTCGATGCGCAGCTCGTCGTTGGCCCGGTCGCCCACGTCCTCGTGACGCTCGTCGGCGTCCTTGATGTAGGTGCCGATGCCCCCGAACCACAGCAGGTCCACCGAGGCGCTGAGGATCGCGGACATCAGCTCGGACGGGGCGAGCACCTCGACGTCGAGGCCGAGCATCTCGCGGACCGGCGGCGTCAGCGCCACCTGCTTCTCGTCGCGGCTGACGATCATGCCGCCCTCGGAGAGCAGGCTGCGGTCGTAGTCCTGCCACGAGGTGCGCGGCGTGTCGAACAGCCGCTGGCGCTCCACGAACGAGGTCTCGGGGTCGGGGTCCGGGTCGAGGAAGATGTCGCGGTGGTCGAACGCGCCGAGCAGACGGATGGTGCGTGAGCACAGCATCCCGTTGCCGAACACGTCGCCGGACATGTCGCCGACGCCGACCACGCTCACCGGCTCCTGCTCCGGGTGCAGACCCAGCTCGAGCAGGTGCCTGCGCACCGCCACCCACGCACCGCGGGCCGTGATGCCGAGCGCCTTGTGGTCGTAGCCCTGCGAGCCGCCGGACGCGAACGCGTCACCGAGCCAGAAGCCGGCCTCCAGCGCGATGCCGTTCGCCACGTCCGAGAACGTCGCGGTGCCCTTGTCCGCCGCGACGACCAGGTACGGGTCGTCGCCGTCCCAGCGTCGCACGTCGGTGGGCGGGACCACGGTGGTGCCGTCGAGGTCGTCGGTCACGCTCAGCAGCGAGGAGACGAACACCTCGTACTGGCGCTGGACCTCCGCGCGCAGCTCGTCGCGGTCAGCCGGCGGCTGGTGCAGCACGAACCCGCCCTTCGCGCCGGTGGGCACGATCACGGAGTTCTTCAGCACCTGCGCCTTCATCAGGCCCAGCACCTCGGTGCGCACGTCGTCCTGGCGGTCCGACCAGCGCAGCCCGCCGCGGGCGACGGGGCCGCCGCGCAGGTGGATGCCCTCGATCCTCGGCCCGAGCACGAACAGCTCGCGGTGGGGGAGCGGTGCCGGCATGCCCGGCACCTTCGCCGGGTCCAGCTTCAGCACCAGCACGTCCGTGACGGCGCGGTACAGGTTCGTGCGCAGCGTCGCGTCGATCAGCGCGATCATGTCGCGCAGGATGCGGTCGTGGTCCAGCCGGGCCACGGCGTCGCAGGCGGCCAGCGCTGCCTCGCGGGCGGCGTCGACCTCGCCGTCGCTGGCCGGGTCGGTCGGTCGGAAGCGGGCGTGGAACAGATCCACCACGGTGCGCACGACGGTGGGGTTCGCCGCGAGCGCGTCGTTGACGTACTCGGGCGTGTAGGCCGTGCCGACCTGGCGGCGGTAGCGGCGGTAGGTGCGCAGCACCGCCGCCTCGCGCCACGTGAGCTCTGCCGACAGCACCAGCCGGTGCAGCGAGTCGGAGGTGGTCAGGCCCGACCACGTGGAGCGCAGCGTGTCGGCGACCCGGATCTGCGTCGGGACGTCGAGGTCCGGCGGCAGGCCGGTGACGCCGAAGCTGTGCAGGTGCAGGTCGGGGCCGCCACCGTCCGGGCCGGCGAGGTGGTGGGGGTGCTCGTCGAGCACCGCCAGGCCCAGGTCCTCCAGCAGCGGCAGGAAGTCCGACAGCACCAGCGCCCGTCCTCGGACCAGCGCGTGGACGCGGCTGTGCTCGGTGCCCGGGTCGGTCACGAGCCGCACGTCGAGGTCGTGCTCCTGCGCGTCGATGGCCAGGATGTCGTCGACGGCCGCCTCGGCGTCCATCTTCTCCTGGTACGAGGCAGGCAGGCGCCCGACCACGGCCGCGAGCCGGTGCGCGTCTGCCTCGCCGACACGGGCGCGCAGCGCCATCACCACCGCATCGGTCCAGGACCGCGTCAGGCGGCGCAGCTCGGCCCCGAGCTGGGCGGCGGTGGGCACCGGCACCTCGCTGTCGGGAGGCAGGTGGGCCGTGAAGCGCACCAGCACCTCGTGGTCGTCCGCCAACGAGACGTCGGCGTCCACGTCGGGCTGCCCGGCCGTCTCGCTGGTGAGCAGGCTGACCAGGTGCGCGGTGAAGGCACGGCGGACCTTGGGCGCGTAGCGGTAGCGCGGAATCGTGGCGACGACCGAGATCGAGTCCGTCGCGGGGTCGTGGCGCACCACGGCCCGCACCTCGTCTCGTTCGCGGGCCATCACCAGCTCGACGACCATGCGGCGCAGCTCGTCCTGGTCCGCGCCGAACAGCTCGTCACGCGGGATGGCCTCGAACACCTCCATCAGCGCCGCTTCGTCGTACGAACCCGCGACGACGTCCTCGGCCTCCAGCAGCCGTGCGAGGCGACGTCGCAGCACAGGGGTGCTGCGGGCGGGCTGCGCTAGGGCACCGCGCGTGAACAGCCCCAGGATGCGGGTGATGCCGACCACGTCGTGCTGGTCGTCGCGCTCGAGCAGCACGACGGAGTCCAGCGGCGCCCGCCGCTGGACGCGGCTGCGGTCCGCGATGCGGCTCACGCGCAGCAGGTGCGGGGTCAGCAGCTTGCCGACCTGCCCCGCGTCGAGGTCCTCCAGCGCGCGAGGCGCGTCGTGGTGCTCGGAGGTGGCGTCGCGCAGGATTCCGAGGCCGGTGCCGTCGCGGGCGGTGATGCGGTCACCGCTCACGTCGTAGGACCGCGAGCCGAGCAGCACGAGGTTGTCGTCGTCGAGCCACTCGAGCAGCTCGGCGACCTCGTCGCGCAGCTCGGTCTCGGTCTGGGGTGAGATGGAGCCCTCGCGCACCTCGGCCGCGGCGGTCCGCAGCACCTCGCGCATCGCCTCGTAGTCGTCGGTCGCGGCCTCGAGGTCCGCCAGCGCGTCGGCGAGCTCCGCTCCGAGCTCGGCGACCTCGCTGTCGTCGAGGCTGCGGTCGAGCTCGACGTGCAGCAGCGACTCCTTGCTCGGCGTGGTGCGTGCCGGGAGCACGCGCAGCAGGCGGCCGTCCGCGTCGCGCGCGACGCCGATG